>DATMSN010000412.1:0-7479 GCA_035565375.1 Duganella sp.
CGACCGACTCGGCGCCCCAGGTCAGCAGCAGCACCGCGCCCGCGCTCAGCACGAAGCCCGGCCAGTCGAAAGGCCGGCGCGTCTGCGCCGGTTGCTCCGGGATCAGCCACAACGCCAGCGCCAGCGCGATCACGCCGAGCGGAAGGTTCAGGTAAAAAATCCAGCGCCACGACAGGTAGCTGGCGATGAAGCCGCCCACCGGCGGCCCCAGCACCGGCGCCACCAGCGCCGGCCAGGTCAGCGTGGCGATCACGCCGATCAATTGCTCCTTGGGCGTGTTCTTGAGCACCAGCAGGCGCCCGACCGGCACCATCATCGCCCCGCCGACGCCCTGCAGCACGCGCAGCCAGACGAATTCGGTCAGGCCGCCGGCCATGCCGCACAGGACCGAGGCGAGCGTGAAGATCGTCAGCGCGGCCGCGAACACGCGCCGGGCGCCGAACCGTTCGGCCACCCAGCCGCTGGTGGGGATGAACACGCCCAGCGTCAGCAGATAGGCGCTGACGCCGATGTTGAGCGCCAGCGGCGCCACGCCGAAGGACTTGGCGATGTCCGGCAGCGCCGTGGTGATGATGGTGCCGTCCAGGTTCTCCATGAAGAAGGCGCCGGCGACGAGCAGCGCGATCCATTTGCTGGCGGGCGCTGGCGCCGCGTCGCCGCTCATGCGCCGGCCGTGCTGGTTTGGTGTGTGGGGCGCATGCTCTGTGCTCGGGTTGTTTGTGCAAGTTGCCCGAATTATACCCAGCGGCGGCCATCGTTCCGCGAACAAAAAAAAGCGGAGCACCGCCGGTACGGTGCTCCGCTTCAACTGCGGGTAAAAACGTTACAGGTGCGCGGCGATCTGCGGCAGCAGGTCGTCGAAGGTGCGGCCGTTGCCGTTTTCGCCGATCGCGTGCATCTTCCACTCGCCGTTATGGCGGTACACCTTGGCCATGATCTGCGCCGAGTGCGGCCCCTGCACCGACAGGTTGAAACGCGCCACTTCCTTGCCGCTGGACGCGTCCAACAGGCGGCAATACGCGTTCTCGACCTGGGCGAAGGTCTGGCCGGTGAAGCTGTTGACCGTAAACACCAGGCTCTTGATGTTGGCCGGCACGGCGGCCAGGTCGACGTTGATCTGCTCGTCGTCGCCGTCGCCGGCGCCGGTGCGGTTGTCGCCGGTGTGGACGATGCTGCCGTCCTTGCTCTTCAGCTGGCGGAACCAGATCACGTCGACCGGGCGCTGGCCCTCATCGAACATGACGACCGAGGCGTCCAGGTCGACCGCCTCGGTCCTGGCGCCGAAGCCAAGGAAACCCTTGCTCTTGATCGCATCCCAGCCCAGGCCCATCGTGACCTTGCCGAGTGCGCCGCCGCTTTCCTTTTCCAGAGAAATCTTCTGGCCCTTGCTCAAATTGACTGACATAGTGTGCTCCTGATTGGTTGATTGACAGCGTGAAGACACATGGCTTACTGCGACCCTGGGCGCTGGGCCCAAGCCCGGAACGCCGCGCCGTTGCGCGAGCACACCAGGATCTTTCCGGCTCCGGAAAAGCGCAGCACCATGCCTTCGCCGCTGGTCTGGCTGTTGACGAGATTGCTCAAAAAACCGCTGTTGCCGCCGGTGGTGACGGAGATTTCATAGCGCAGCCGGTTATCCCACGCCACCACGTGCGAGTTATCGATGATCACATCGTTGCCGGGCGTCACGTCCAACGTCGACATCGAGCCGAAGCCCGACACCGCCACCTGGCCGGTGCCGCTGGTCTCGGTGATGAAGAAGCCGCCGCTCTGGGCGAACAGCGCGTTGCCCAGGCTTTGCGTGCGCACCTTCAGTTCCACGCTGGAGGTGGCGGCGACAAAGGCGCCGTCACTGAGCATGTACTGGTACTGGCCGACGTCGAGCACCTGCATCGCGCCGGGCAGCGTCGGCGCCAGCAGGCAATCGCCGCCGCCGCGCACCGCCTCGATGTGCTGCTGGAAGAAGGACTCGCCGTTGGCGAAGCGGCGCATGATGGCCGCGCCGATGCCGCCGGTGACCTTGCCCTTCAAATCGAGCGCCGCTTCCATCATCACCATCGCGTCCGACTCGCAGTAGATCTTCTCTCCCTGCGCCAACGAGACGTGCAGAAACGGGTCGACATCACCGGTGATCGAAAATTTTGGCATGACTGAGTCCTTTCCAGTTAAAAGTTAATTAAACACCGACGCCGAACGACGCGGCCAGCGGGCCCAGGCCGCCCTTGAAGCCCTGGCCGACGGCCTTGAACTTCCAATCGGTACCGTTACGATACACCTCGCCGAACACCATCGCCGATTCGGTCGAACCGTCTTCCGACAGGTCGTAGCGGGCGATCTCCGCGTTGCCGGTGGCGTTGACGCAGCGGATGTACGCCTTCTGCACCATGCCGAAGTTCTGCTTGCGGGCGTCGCCCTCGTGGATCGTCACGCACACGGCGATGCGCTCGACGTCGGCCGGCACCTTGGTCAGGTCGATGGTGACGGTTTCGTCGTCGCCGTCGCCGGCGCCGGTGCGGTTGTCGCCCGAGTGGGTGACGGCGCCGTCGGACGACTTCAGGTTGTTGTAGAAGATGAAGTCGTTGTCGGCGCGCACCTTGCCGTCGACCTTCAACAGGAAGGCCGAGCCGTCCAGGTCGAAGGCGCTGCCGTCGGTGCTGCGGGCGTCCCAGCCGAGGCCGACGACGATTTGCGACAGGCCCGGGGCTTCCTTGCTCAGATTAACGTTACCGCCTTTTTGCAGACTGATTGCCATAATGTGATACTCCTTAAAGAAACCGGACTTGGGTACTGCATGCGGCGGGTCGTGTCCGTGATTAACGACCCGCCGTGTTCCTTACTGCTTGAAAATTACGCGGCGATCGCTTCGGTCGCTGCCTGCTTGCGGCGGTAGCGCATCGACGACCAGACCGAGGCGGCGATGAAGGCCACACCAATCAGACCGGTGAAGATCTCCGGCACGTGGAACTTCATACTTGCCAGCATGATCGCCGCCAGGATACCGATGGCATAGTGCGCGCCGTGTTCCAGGTAGACGAACTGGTCGAGCGTGCCCTTCTTCACCAGATACACGGTCATCGAACGGACGAACATCGCGCCGATGGCCAGGCCCAGCATGATGATCACGACGTCGGTGGTGATGGCGAACGCGCCGATCACGCCGTCGAAGCTGAACGAGGCATCCAGCACTTCCAGGTACAGGAAACCACCGATACCGCCCTTCTTGACCAGGTCGCCGACATCGCTGCCGCCGGCTTCTTCCTTCTCCAGCAGGCCGCTGATGGCGTCGACGCCGACGTACACCAGGATGCCCCACAGGCCGGAAATGAGCACGATCAGTTTCTGCGCCTCGGTCACCAGGCCCATACAGGCCATCAGCACGCCCAGCGAAATCATTACCGAGATCGACGAGACCTTGCCCAGCGAGCCGAGCTTCTTCTCGAAGTTGCCCAGCCAGTGCACTTCCTTGTCCTCATCAAGCAGGAAGTTCAGGAACACCAGCAGCAGGAACATGCCGCCGAAGGCCGCCACTTCCGCGTGGTGGTTAGTCAGGTGCATCGAATAAGTCTTCGGATCGTTCAACGCCAAGGTCCACACGTCCATGATGCCGATGTCGGCCGCGACCGCCACGATGACCAGCGGGAACAGCAAACGCATACCGAACACGGCGATGATGATGCCGAGGCCGAGGAACAGCTTTTGCCAGAACTCGTCCCAGTTCTTCAGCACCGAGGCGTTGACCACCGCGTTGTCGAACGACAGCGACACTTCCATCGCCGCCAGGATCAGCGCGACGCCGAACGCGGACAAGGCGCCAGGCCATCCGTTGTGCGAGTAGCCCCACCAGCCGGCCGCCGCAAGGCAGACGATGCTGACCAGGAAGGAAATTCTAAAGTGCTTCATTGATTTTTTCCCCAGTTATAAGTTGATGTAGCGCAGTGTATAGGCGCGCAGTCATTTTAAAAATAGAAGATAATTGAAGTATTACTTCATAAAAACGGAAGATAGACACGATGAAGACCAGCGGACTGAATTTTCGGCACCTGTATTTTTTCTGGATGGTGGCCAAGGAAGGCGGCGTCACGCGCGCCGCCGAGCGGCTCGGGCTGGCCGTACAGACGATCAGCATGCAGCTGGCGTCGCTGGAGCAATCGATCGGCAAGCAATTGCTCGAACCGCAGGGACGGCGCCTGGTGCCGACCGAGGCGGGCCGGCTCGCGCTGAGCTACTGCGACCAGATCTTCCTGCTGGGCGAGCAATTGCAGGACGCGCTCGACGAGGCCGAGGCGGGCAAGATGCGCTTGACGGTGGGCATCTCCGACTCGCTGCCCAAGCTGATCGCGTTCCGCCTGCTGCAGGCCACCCAGGAGCTCGACAAGCGGGTGCGGCTGGTGTGCATGGAGGCCGAGTTCGAGGATTTGCTGGCCGACCTGGCGCTGGGCAAGCTCGACGTCGTGTTGACGGACCGCACGGTGCGCGCCGGCGGCAGCCTCAAGGTGTACAGCCACCTGCTGGGCGAAAGCGACATGAAGCTGTTCGGCGTGCCACAGTTGGCCGACAAATACCGGCCCGGCTTCCCGAGCAGCCTGAACCACGCGCCGTTGCTCGTGCCCACGCGCAACAACGCGCTGCGCGGGCGCATCGACGCCTGGCTGGTGCAGCACGAGGTGCGCCCGGAGATCGTCGGCGAATTCGAGGACAACGCCATGCTCAACACCTTCGGCCGCAACGGCATGGGCTTGTTCTTCGCGACGTCGGCGCTGGCGCAGGACATCAAGGACCAGTTCGGCGCGGTGCTGGTCGGCGACGCGCCGGAGCTGCGCGAGCACTTCTACGCCATCTCCAACGCCCGCAAGATCAAGCATCCGGCCGTCGAAGCGATCCTGTCGGCGGTGCACAGCGGACCGTTCGCCGTGGCAAGCTGACAGGCGTTATCGAATCGGTTACAGTTTAACGACCACTGACAGATGCGGGAGCGGGCGATGTTGAAAGGCACTTGTTTATGCGGCGGCGTCGCCTACCGGGCCGAGGGGCCGGTGTCCCACGCCAGCCACTGCTACTGCACCATGTGCCAGAAGCAACACGGCGCGGCCGCCGGCACGTACGCCAATGTCGGCACGGCCGGCTTCGCCATCGAGCGCGGCGCCGATCTGGTGACGGAATACGCCTCGTCCGACCATGGCCGGCGCGGCTTCTGCCGCGTGTGCGGCTCGACGCTGTTCTGGCGCAGCACGCAAAGCCCGGACCGCATCGCCCTCACCCTCGGCACGATGGAACCCGAATACGACGGCCCGGTGGAACGCGAACTGCACACCGACACCAAGCCGCGCTGGCTGCCGCCCCATGGCTAGCCTGAAAAAGTTGAGGCACGTCGCTGGAGGGGTCGTAGGCTCCTTCACCCACCGCAACAACGACGTGGGCGGCCAGTGGGCGCTGGGCCTGTTGTACCGTGACGCGCCTGAGAATCGACATGTAATGCTGGACTTGATGGCGTTTGACGCTGTTCCATCGACCGGCATTGCGCGGACCGTCGCCCGCAACTACGGTCAATTTCTACGGCGCGCGGCGATCAGGCACGGCATGTCGCCCGACGAACTGGCGGCAGCCAGGGTCGAGGTCTGGTTCAATGCGGACCTGCAACTATCTTGGGGAGGCGACTATATCGGAGACCCGTTCAAGTGCGTGGTCACGCTGACATTGAAAACCGGCCAAATGGTCGCCCAACAAAGCGTTGGCCGCTGCCTGCGCTACGAGCAAGGCAAGTTTGGCGGCCGCACGCCAGGCAACGACGCCATACTCGAATCGCTACAGAACCACGAAAACACGTAGGGCGGATTAGCCGGCACGGCGAGCCGAGCTGTCTGCTGGCCTAGCCGTCGTTGGACAAGATCCCCAATTCAAACTGCTGCGCAAGGAGATCATCCCACGCGATGTACATGAATTGACTGCCATCAGGGTTATCCCTGTACCCAAACCAATTACGGTTGTGCTTCATATTCGCCTGAAGAAAACTGGCCCGCGTGATCAGATCCGTGGTCTTGATGACAGCGGCACAGAGCAGCTCCCCTCCCTTTTTGTCGAGAAAGGCTTGTACGGTCAAGTGAGGATAGAGATGGCCGTTTTCTCGATTGGCGATGGCCCTGGCGCGTTTCTCCAACTCCGTCTCGCCACCACCCTTGGACCGCGTACGGATCGTGAATGTCCGGTACGGTACTCCCCATTGCACCCTGCTCGCAAGGCCACGAATCGACGACGGGTTGGCCTGGATGTGCCAAGCGTCGATTCCGGCAAGCAGATCCAGCTGGTCCTTGAAGTTCTTGTCTGAAACGGCTTCAACCGGCTGCAATTTCCCCCCACCCACGATAGGCAGTTGCGAGATACCCGGCCATACGATCTTCAAGAAATCTTCCGCGCTGTCCGACAGCATCTTGATCACATGGCTTTGCGCGCTGGGGCCTTGGGACGCGGCCTGTATGCTTTTCAAAGTGAATGCCACTTGTTCTTCTCCGTGAGGATAAAGTTATTGCGGTGATGTCTGCCGGGAAAAGCACGACCTGATCGCGAGAATACCATCACGACAAAAGCAAAAATTCACACATTCCCACATGTTCGACAGGTCGCTCATCGGGCAAGCGCATCGGCGTCGCGGCCTTGACCGAGCGCAATTGGCGTACACGTTTTTTATACCCGTGACTTTTCGAGAGAGTCTATGGCGGGATTTTCTCCATAATCGTGGGAATCAACAGCGCCCCGACAACGAGCATCAAATGAACCCCGTCTACCAAGCCGCCCAACTGGCATGCATCGACATCTACGATCCCGTCGCTACGGACGTGTTCGACAAGATCTACCGAATCAACGAGACTGTCTGCGGCACCAAGCTGATCGACAATCGCTTGCATGTGGTGATGCAGGGCACCGAGAACCTGCCTGGCTGGATGGCGGATGGCGACATTCTGCCGGTGGTCCATCCGGTGCTCGGGCATATGCATTCGGGATTTTGGCGCAATATCCCCGAACTGCTGAAGGAACTCGTCCCGGACATCGACGTGCTTAAGCAAACGTCGCCCGACCTCGAGATTCAAGTCGAAGGCCACAGCAAAGGCGCCGGGGAAGGCGCGCAAGTCGCGGGCGCGCTACATGCCGCCGGTTACAACGTGGTGCAAGTCTACTTGTTCGCCTGCCCGAGCCCCGGCTTTCACGATTTCGCCGCCTATCTGCAGGCGAATATTCCCGGCCTGTCCTACCGCAACGCGCCGATCGAGTTCCCCGACTTCGGCGATCCCGTGCCGCTGATGCCGATCTCGCCCTACATCGGCCCGTATCCCCATACCGGCTTCGATATTGCGCCGCCGGGCTTTGAGCGCATGCTGGATGTCGAGTGGCACAGGGGAAGATACTATCTAAGCGGCGCGCAAGGGACATGACTTTGCGTGCGTCAGGCGCCACCTCAACGGTCTGCTAAAATCTCCGATCGCCCGT
>DATMSN010000413.1:0-5824 GCA_035565375.1 Duganella sp.
GCGGCCGACATCGAGATCCAGGCGCGCGAAGTGCTGTACCTGCGCCAGCGCCTCAACGCCATCTATGCCGAACGCACCGGACAAACGCCGGCGCGGATCGAAAAGGATTCGGACCGCGACCACTACATGTCGGCCACGGAGGCGGCCGAATATGGCTTGATCGACCGCGTGCTGACCACGCGCGAGGCTGGGTGAAACCCGCACCTCCGACGACTCACGCCCAAGGCTGGATACCCTGCCAGTCGATTCTCACCCCATTTTTTTCCTCTCCGTAACGAGTGAAAAGCGTATCGGGGTTGCGGCTCCATGCAATATTGTTTTTGCGGGAATCGGGATTCATCCACCGCATGGACTGGAAGTTCATCAGGTGTAAATAGAGATATTCGCGGTCAAGGTTTCGGTTGTTCGTCAACACGCCATTTTTCCAAAACCACACGTCTGGATGTTCTTCCATACCATCGTGCCATGGCGTCGGATGGAAAACCGTCGTGTATTGCTCCTTAAAGTATAAATTCAGGCCAGCCATGAGGCCGAAGTCGTCCGACCTCATGGTTTTATATGGCCTGACGAAAAGAAGCGAATAGACGTCCTCGTCGAACCGGGTCGGGTACGGATACTCCATGTACAGCTTCCAGCGCGGTATGTTCAAATACGCCTTTCGTAATGCCTCCGTGTTTTTAAATAGGCATAGATGTCCGGAAACTATTTTTTCATGTGTGCTGATGACATCGAAGGATAACACCTCGTCGGTGTAAAATTTGCGCATGTCGCCGTATATCACATCGAGATCGCCGAACCCGTAGTAATCAAAATCGCAGATATCCTGGTGGTACAGGTCGCCGTAGGCCGGCTTGATATCGCAGATCTTGTAGTTTCCGGACGGCGAGAAGTTAATGTTCAATTTCTCGGAGACGTTCTGGATATAATCGAGATAGGAAGTTTGAACAAATTTTACATTTTTCGGCGTGGTTTCCGGCACATCGCAATCGGTTCTGATGATCCAATTGATCGTGGCGTTGCGCTCGCAACTGGCCAGGAAAACGGGAAACCATTTGGGCCAGGTGCCTAAATAATCAATGAGTATGGCGATGCTTTTCATGATGGTTTAAATAGTTTTCTTTAAAATGCGATTTGCTATGCGCGACCCGCGCCGGCGGCGTCCTTATGATGGAAAGGGGCGAGCCAAGTACACACAAATGATGGGATGGTGGCGAGCATAACAACCGCAAAATAGTTGACGTAGCCGAGCATCTGCTGCAAATGGCCGCTGATGGCGCCGGTCACCATCATGCACAGCGCCATCAGCGCCGTACCGAACGCATAATGGGTAGTCGGGTATTTTCCCGGCGCGACCTGCTGCATCAGGTAAATCATGTAGCCAACCGAGCCAAAACCAAAAAAGAACTTCTCGATAACAACGCCCATGCTGATGGCCACCAAATTGCTCGGCTGATAGATGCTCATCAACAGGAAGGTCACCCCGGGCAGATTGACAGCACAGGCAAGTAATAAAAGCAGCGACGATTGCAGACCCCGGCGGGTCACGAAAACGCCACCCAACAGGGATCCGAACAAAAACGCGCCCAAGCCGTACGTCCCGTAAATGATCCCCAATAATTCGTTGGACAGCCCCAGTCCGCCTTGTGCGACCGGATCGACCATGAAGAACGGTCCGATTTTTTCCAGCAGACCCACGCTGGAGCGGAAACAGAAAGCGAACGAGACCATGGCCCAGACGTCGCGCTTCTGGAAAAACGTCACAAGCGAATCCCCAAGGACACGCAATGCGCTGCGCACCGAAATTTGCTTATTTTGCGAATGGGCGCCATCCGGCATCGCGACCGAGTGCCAGACGGCCATCGTCAACACGATACCGCCGACGATCAGGAAGATGATGCGCCACGAATCGATCCATTCCGGCCCGGTCATCGCGGCGTCGTGGTGAAAGTAATTCGTGTGCAACCAGCCGCTCAGATAGACCAGCCCGCCCGAGGCGACGATCGGACCGATGCTCCAGCTCAGGCTTTGAACCCCGCAATAGAGCGATTGGGCTTTCGTGCTGAGCGAGGTGACATAGACGCCGTCGGACGCGATGTCCTGCGTGGCCCCGAAGAAGGAGATGATCAAAAAGACGATCATGAGAAAGAACACGGAATCCGGCAGTCCCATGAGCAATGCCGCGAGCACAAAACCGACGCCGACGGCCACTTGCGACCATAAAACGAAGAATTTCTTGGTGCTGTAAATCTCGACGATGGACGCGAATAGCGGTTTGATCGTGTAGACGAACAGTAGAAAGCTGGCGTATTGCGCCGCCCGCGCGTTGCCCAGGCCCAGGTTCTTGAACATGATGGCCGTCGAGCTGGTCAGCGCCATGGACGTCAGCGCCATTGTGAAGTAACCGGTCGGTACCCACAGGATGGGAAAGGTTTTCAATGACGATGTGCCCATGGTGATTCCATCTCCTCTTGGCGTGCGGGATCATGCCGGTCGCGGTGCCGCGCCGGGATCGGGGTTTTATTGAGGTGGCGCCGCGACGCCGGTGTCAGCGTACGCGGCGTCTTCGCGCCGGCCGGAAGCCGTTTCTTACCGGGCTAGCGGCCTAGTCGAACCACTGGCGGCCTGGCTTGGTGAAAAGCAGGTACAGGGCGCCAAAACTCAGAATATTCATGACCACCGCCAAGGCCAGCTCGAACCCGCTCGACGAGGGCGAGAACGCCAGCTGGAAGAACAAGCTCGACAGCACCAGCACGCCTTTCGCCACGCGCGCCCAGTTTTTCCCGTGACTGATTTTTATATTCAAATAGGCGTCGAACAGGAACAAAACGAGGGGAGTCGCCAATCCAAACATCAGCGCGCCGCGCGCCATTTCATTCTCCGGCATGACTTTGACGGCGCCGGCGATGCCTGATAAATACTGCACGACGCCGAGCGTGAAGCACAGCCAAAGCAATCTCAGCGCCCAGCGGACAGGTTCGGGCGCCGGCGTGCCCGGTTGGCGTTCGGCGGAGAGGTTATGTTGCGAGGGTACGGTGATTTTGGTCATTTTTTAGCCTTAGATGTTGATGGAATAAAGAACCGCCTTTGCTTCACTTAAACACACTAAAAACTCATCGGTAACTCTTGGAAAAGGATGCATCCGCGATCAGCAATTGCGCCATGCCGGTGTCGCCTGGAAGCTCGGGGTCAAGATCGGCCAATACGTGGCGAGCCTTGGCCAGCGTCTGGTCGATGGTCGAGCCGATCGCGTCGGTGTCGCCGCTGCTCTCCAGTTGCCGAAACGGTTTTAGAAGGTCGAGGCCGGCGCTCTTCTCCCGCTGTAGTGCCGGCAGAACGGCGTTCTTGCGCCGGGCTTGACGCCCGAGGTACGCGTCCAGCGTGCCACCGGCCGCGTCCGGCGCTTGAGCGCGCAGCCAGGCCCGCACCTGGATCGCCGCCTGGACGAAAGCGCGGCGCAAGGCGGGATCGTCCAGCAACGGCGTTAGCGTTCGGTCCATACATTCGGCGTCGGCACAGGGGCCGGCCGCCGCGAGGATCGCGTTGAGGTCATAACAGCCGACGCGACGTGGCGGCGGCACCGGTTTGCCGTCCGCGCGGTGGCCCGTGTCGGTCACGAAGCGTTCGTGGGCGCCCCGGACCCAGATGTTCCTCATGGCCTTCAGCCATGCCGAAAGCAAGTCGGACGGGCAAGCCACCGCCATGTCCTCGGTGAGCCCGGCCATTTTGGCCATTTCGATCGCGAGGCGCTGTTGCAAGTGGTTGCCGTACTCGCTGGACAAGTCGTCGCAGCCGACCACCCCGCGCCCGCGCACGGGCGGCCAATACTTTTCCATCTGCTGTCGCAGGGCGAGCAGCGTCTTGATGGGCCATAGCGACTCGGTCCATGGCTCCTGTCCGTGCGCCCAGCATAGACGCCGGTAGGACGGGTTGAAGTTGGATACGCCGAAATCCAGATAGGCGCCGTTCAACGCGATATTCGAACAACTCAACGTTCCGTGAGGTAGTCGCTTGGCGAAACCGGCGGCGCATTGCCAAGCGAGCCGCCGGGCCAGCTCCCGAAGTCCGGCGTCCAGCAACGCCGCTTCGTCGTTCTCGTCGGCGGGAAGGGCCAGGCTCTTCTTGAAATTCGGCGCGAGGCAGGTCATCGCCTGCGCGGTGCGCCAGGTATCGGCCGTCAAACCGGGAAGGTCGTCGCCGGCGGCGCGCAGCCCGTCCGGATGGAGGAGGTTGCGCATGAAGTGCGCCGGCCTGGCGACGAAGGGGCGAAAGATCAGGGACCTTACGCAATGGGCGTCGGGGTCGTCGCCCAGCGCCTGCGAGTATCTGCCGCCGGTCAGCGCCACGGCGCGCACCGGCACGGCGCCGAACGGCAGGCACGCTTGATATACGCCAGCGAACAACGCCTCGGTGGCCGCCTCGAAGAGCAGCAGGGTGCCGGATGAATGCAGGCTATCGGCGTGGGGCGAGACCAGCGGCGTGACACCGCTGCCTTTCGTCTGCAGTCCGTCGAGCATGGTGCAGCGGCCGCTGCCTCCGGCGGCGCCCACGCCGGAGCCGCCGTAGCGGTCCGCCCATTCGCCCCGGGTTTCTTTGCCATACAGGCTTTCCGCCTCGTAGCGTTGCGGCACGCAAAATATCTGTTCGGGGTCTATCCTTGTCGAGGGATCCCCGTCGTCCCGCCAAGCGATCTCGGCATGCGCTAACCGCCGGGTCGTGACGCCGACGAAGGAATCGGGTGGCAAGACCGCCGTCATGCGAGTTCTCCCTTACGGCCGGCCCGCATGAAGCTGTTGTGGTCGAGACGGCTTACCCGCTTGCATACCATGTGCCCGTCTTTTATCCGAAAATACGTCAGCTGCTCGTAATCGCGGAATACCTCGTCCCGCAGGTCTTCCAGGATGTAGGACAGCGAACCGTGTTTGACGCCCATGTCCAGTATCCAGGGGCTGAGGCCATCGTTGAATTCCCACTCTTGCAGCGCCCGCGGATTGCCCGAGATGAATTCCTCTTCGACATCGGGCGTCAGAAAAGCCCAGGCGACATAGCCGACGCACTCCTCATATCCATTCAGGTAGACCTTCAACTGGCCAAGCCTGTGCGTGTTCAGCAGCAGTGACAGCATCTCGCCCAAAGGCTTTGGCGCGTGGCCGGACACGCGCGCGGCGAACTGACAGACCAGCCCCAAATCCTGGCTCTGCCTCGCTATTGAAGAGTTTGGTTTAAATTGGCCACCGATGGCGGCTGTCGAATGCATCGCGCTGTCTCCTTATTGATTTATTCGTTATCGCGCAGGTCTCCCGCCCCTACACGGCCCCGCCCAACGCCTTGTACAGCTTCAAAAGATTCACCCACGCTTGCAGCCTCAGATCGATGGTCTCGATCTGCGCCAGGAGCACGTCTTCCCGGCTCCGCAGGACATCGAGGCGGCCGAACACGCCCGCGTCCTGGCGCAGCCGGGCGACCGCGTACACCTTCTCTTTTTCGGCCCTTTGCGTCTGCGCCGCCTGCCACGCCTGCTGCCAGCGCTCGCGCTCCAACAAGCCGTTTTGCACATCCACCAAGGCCTGGCGCACGTTGGCCCGCAACGCCAGCGCGGCGTCATCGAGCGTATCGCGGGCGATGTCGCGGTTGGCGTCCAGCCGGCGCCAGTCGACCAACGGTACCGCCAGACTCAGCCCTAACGACGCCAACGGCTGGCTGAACCAGTCGCGCCAGTGGGTGCCGTTGGTGGACAGGTTCAGGCTCATGCTCAGCGCCGGATAGCGCGAGGCCTCGGCCACATACAGGCGCGCGAGCGCGGCGTCGACGGCGAGCCGCGCCTGGC
>DATMSN010000414.1:0-3545 GCA_035565375.1 Duganella sp.
CGCCCCGCCCGAGCCCGGCCACACGCTGGCCGAGGCGCTGCGGCATCCGGCGTTCTGGACGCTGGCGTTGGCATTCTCGGCCAACATTTTCATTTTCTCCGCGTTGTCGGTGCACCTGATTCCACTGCTGACCGACCTCGGCCACACCGCCGCCGTCGCCGTGCTGATGTCGACCTTGATGGGGCCCATGCAGGTCGCCGGCCGGCTGTGCGAACGCACGCTGGCCAGGAACGCGCTGCCGCAAACGGTGGGCAAGTTCACCTTTGCGACGCTGCCGGCGGCGCTGCTGGCGTTGCTGCTGTTCGGCACCCAGGCCTGGGCCGCCGCCCTCTTTTGCGTGCTGTATGGGCTGAGCAACGGCGTGCTGACGATCGTGCGCGGCACCATACCGCAAGCGATGTTCGGCCGGGCCAACTATGGCGCGATTTCAGGCGCGATGGCCGGGCCGTCGCTTCTGGCCAAGGCGGCCGGTCCGCTGGTCGCCGGCGCCGTCCTGAGTCGCCACGCCAGCCCTTCGATATTGCTGGTCATCCTGCTGTGCGTGTCGGTCATCTCGCTGTTTTTCTATTCGCAAGCCATCAAAAACACCGCCCACGACAACACGGCCTCTATGCGGGCCGGGCGCTGACCCGGTCGACTGGCGCGGCCCCACGGCGCAGGCGCAGCGCGTTGGCGATGACGGAGACCGAGCTCAGGCTCATCGCCAGCGCGGCGATCATGGGCGATAGCAACTGGCCGGTCAGCGGGTACAGCACGCCCGCCGCCAGCGGTATGCCCAGCGCGTTGTAGACGAAGGCGAAACCGAGGTTCTGCCACATATTGCGTACCGTCTCGACCGAAATGCCGCGCGCCAGCGCGATGCCGCGCAAATCGCCCTTGACCAGCGTGACATGCGCGCTATTGATCGCGACGTCGGTGCCGGTGCCCATGGCGATCCCCACGTCCGCCTTGGCCAGCGCCGGCGCGTCGTTGATGCCGTCGCCCGCCATCGCCACCACTTTTCCCTGCCTTTGCAGTTTCTCCACGAGCGCCAGCTTGTCCTGTGGCTTGACCTCCCCGTAGTACTCGCCGATGCCCAGCTTGGCCGCGACCGATTTGGCCGTGCCCACGCCATCGCCCGTCGCCATGATCACCGCCACGCCGTCGGCGTACAGCCCGGTCAGCGCGTCGCGGGTGCTGGCCTTGATCGGATCGGACACCGCCAGCAGTCCGGCGATGCGCCGGTCCGCAGCCAGGTACATCACGCTGGCGCCCTCCACCCGCAGCGCCTCGGCCGCCTGGCCGAGCGGTTTCCAGTCGACGCCCTCGGCGTCCATCAATGCCGTGTTTCCGAGCGCGATGCGCTTGCCATCGACCGTTCCGCGCACGCCGATGCCACTGGCCGACTCGAACGATTCCGGCTTGTCCAGTACCAGCGCGCGCCGCCTCGCCTCGCCGACGATGGCGTGGGCCAGCGGATGCTCGCTGCCCTGGTCGATGCTCGCCGCCAGCTTCAGCACTCCGTCCTCGTCAAAGCCGCTGGCGGCGATCGCGCGGTCGAAGCGCGGCCTGCCCTCGGTCAAGGTACCGGTCTTGTCGACGATGATGGTGTCGACTTTCTTGAGCCCCTCTATGGCGGCGGCATCGCGGAACAGCACGCCGCGCGTCGCCGCCCTTCCGGTCGCCGCCATGATCGACATCGGCGTGGCCAGGCCGAGCGCGCAGGGACAAGCGATGATCAGCACGGCGACCGCGTTGACGAAGCCAAATACCCAACCCGGTTCCGGACCGTAGAGGCCCCACACCACCCAGGTCAGCAGCGCGATGGCGACGACGACGATCACAAAATAGCCGGCCACGCTGTCGGCCAGCCGCTGCATCGGCGCGCGCGAGCGCTGCGCCTGCGCCACCATCTGCACGATTTGCGACAGCATCGTCTGCGCGCCGATCTTCTCCGCCCGCATCACCAGGCTGCCGCTGGTGTTGATCGTCGCGCCGATCAGCTTGTCGCCCTCGCGCTTGGTGACCGGCAGCGGCTCGCCGGTCAGCATCGATTCGTCGACCGCGCTTTCGCCTTCGATCACCGCGCCATCGACCGGAACCTTTTCCCCCGGCCGCACGCGCAGCGCGTCGCCCACATGAATATGCGTCAACGGGATGTCTTCCTCGCTGCCGTCGGCGGCGATGCGCCGGGCCGTCTTGGGCGCCAGGCCGAGCAGCGACTTGATCGCCGCCGACGTTTGCGACCTGGCGCGCAGTTCCAGTATCTGACCGAGCAACGTGAGCGACACGATGACGGCGGCCGCCTCGAAGTAGACGCCGATCGGACCGTGGGCGGAGAACGACGGCGGGAACGCGTCCGGCGCCAGCGTCGCCGCCAAGCTGTAGCCGTACGCGGCGATGACGCCCGTGCCGATCAGGGACCACATGTTGGGGCTGGCGTTGGCGATCGAGTGCGCCCAGCGCACGTAGAACGGCCAACCGGCCCAGACGACCACCGGCGTACTGAGCGCGAACTCGATCCACTTCTGGCCGGGCAAGGCCGCCCCCATCATCGCGTGGCCGAACATGGCAAGCGCGAACACGGTCATCGTCAGCGGCAGCGTCCACCGGAACCGCCGCCGGAAATCCACCAGTTCGGGATTTTCTTCCTCGTCCAGCGTCGGCATGACCGGTTCCAGCGCCATGCCGCACAGCGGGCAGCTGCCCGGAGCCGGCCGCCGGATCTCAGGGTGCATCGGGCAGGTGTAAATCGTACCAGGCGCCGCCGCGGCGCCGGCGCGAGCATGTTCGGGCAGCGCGTGCCCGTGGCTGGCATGATGATCGTTGTGTTCGCTCTTGTCCATGAAGGCCCCTCGGTTCGGTATCGCCAACCTCGATGCCGAATATAGGCCTTCCCACGGGCGGAAGGTCAAGCGAATCCGGTATCGCGCCGCTTTTCAAACCACCCCGCGCCCCGGACCGCAGGTACCATAAATCCAATATTGCAAATTTCTTTCTTCGGGATTAGTATTAATCCATCGACGCCGACCCGCACCTTTCAAGGTTCGCCGGCGCCGGTTCCTTGACCTGCGCGAACTCGGCCCACCGCCCTCCTCGCAACGGCGACAGGTACGCAAGGTGCCTGTTTCAGTCATCGCTGTCCGGATGCTGAATGTTTGTCCGTACCCACCCAGTTGGAAAACGTCCGTCGCGACCCGCCTTGGCAGCCGCCATCGCCTCCGGCTGACGTCAGCGTCGGTTTTCAGATCGAAAATCGATTTCGCATTGCTTCACGCAAGGCGCCGACACGCGGGTACGGATCGTAGCGCGAGCAGAAAACGAAGCGTTCACAAAAGAACGCAGCCGCACGTTACTTCCATATTGGAGACAACCATGAAATACACCATCCTCGCCGCCGGCATCCTGCTGGCCTATTCCGCGCAAGCCGCCACCATCGACGCCGCCACGCTGGTCGGCGCCAGCACGCCGCTGCAAACGGCGCAGTACGGCGTGCGCAATTATTCGGCGCCGGTGCTGGTCGGCGGCCTGCACGACCCGGCCAGCTACATGGCCGCGCCCAAGCT
>DATMSN010000415.1:0-2891 GCA_035565375.1 Duganella sp.
GGGCGGCGGCGGCCGGACCGCCGGGCGTCAGCGCGTCGAGGATGTTGCCGACGGTGCTAGAGGCCACGGTCGGCGGCAGCGGCGTGTGGCGGGTCAGCTTGACCGTGGACGGCGGAAAACCCTTGGCCAGCAAGGCGCTGCGGGCGCTTTCGGCGTCGGTCACCTGTTCGAAATTGCGGTGTATTGTGCGTGTCATGACGTCCTCCTGAATGAACCGTTACGGTCGGGGCTTAGAAGCCGGCCACCACGGTTTCGAAATGCTCCACCTTGGGCGGTGTAGCGAAATAGCTGCCCACCAGTCCACGCCAGGACTGGAACGCCGGGCTGCCGCGGAAATCGACGGTATGGTTTTCCAGCGTGCGCCAGCCGATCACCAGATGGTAGGTGTCGGGGGTTTCGATGTCGCGGTCGAGGCGCATCGACAGGCAACCGGTGGCGGCCTTGAACAGCGGCACGGCCTCGGCGACACCGGCCTGGAAGGCGGCGTGGGCGTCCGGCTTGATATAGAGCTCGGCGATCTCGTAAATCATGGGGCATCCTTGTGAAAGTATGTCCCTATTGTGCCTCAAGTGCGGCGGGCGTGCGCAGGATGAAGCGCATTGCCTGCCGGGCCAGTTCCTTGACGTCGGCGCCGCTGCCGGGCTTGTACCACTGCACGGTCCAGTTGAGCGCGCCGAAGATCAGCAGGCGGTCGAACGACGACGGCATGGCCCAGTCGCCGGACCGGTGCAGCTCGGCGATGGCGCGGTCCCACACGGCCTCGTAGCGGTCCTTCAGCGCCACCACGCGCGAGCGCGACGGCTCGTCGAGCGAGCGCCACTCGTACAGCAGCACGGCGATGTAATGGTGGTCGGGCGCCAGCAACGTATGCAGATGGGCCTCGACCAGTTGGCGCAGGATCTCGCACGGCGGCAGTGGCTGGGCGCCGATGGCCTCGATCTCGGCCAGCGAGCGCTCCAGGCCTTGCTCCATGATGGCGGCCAGGATGTCCTGCTTGGTCTTGAAATGGTAGAACCAGCTGCCGGCCTGGATGCCGGCGGCGGCGGCGATATCGCGCACGGTGGTGTTCTCGTAGCCCTTGGTGCGAAACAATTCGGCCGACTTCTCGATCAACTCCGCGCGCAGTCCGCCGCCTTCGCCTTTCAGCGGGCGCCCGCGTTTCTTCGGGCTGGGAGCGTCAATCGTGGCGGCGTTAGGCATGAAAAGGTATCTGATTAGTAGTTTTGGTACATCCCATTCTAATGCAGCGCCCGGGCGCGAAATTGAAAAAGTGTTTGAAATTGTTACTTTCCCAATGGAAGCCAGCGACTTTTGTGCTGCAATGCAACACTTGGGCTGGGCGCGCGATTGAGCGTGGTCAAAGGACTAACGCGGTGGGGGCGTAGGGTGGTGGGTGGACACGGGAGCGGGCGATGACTGAGACATCTGCTGCAATGGCTGTGCTTGACATTGGCAATCGCGCCGATGAGGATAATAAGATGGAAACCGAGATGCAAGTGCTGAGGCGGGAAGTCGGCGATGGCTTCGCCGGTGTCGGTGCGCGGATCGACGAGTTGCGCCGGGAAACGAGCGAGCGTATTGATCGGTTGCGGCATGAGACAACGGCACGGATTCAGGAAGACCCTAAGGATGCCTACGCCCGGATCGATGCGATACATGTTCGGATGGATGAGTTACATAAGGAGACGCTGGGCCGGATTGATGACTCACGCAGGGAAACGCAAAGCCGGATTGACGAGTTACGGAGGGAAACACAGACTCGGATTGATGAGTCTTGCAGTACGACACGGGCTCAGATTGAGGAGTCTCGCCGCGCGACACAGGCCCAGATTGAAGAGTCTCGCCGTGCGACACAGGCCGAGATTCATGAGTTACGCCGTGCGACACAGGCCCAGATTGAAGAGTCTCGCCGCGCGACACAGGTCCAGATTGATGACTTGCGCAAGCAGGCGGCGGATAATTTTTTGGCTTTGGACGCCAAGATTGAGCTTGCTCGTCAGGAAAGCTCGGCGGCGATCGCCGATTCGCGCAAAGCCGCCCACGAAGATTTCTTGGTATGCCTGGCAAAGATCGATGGTTCGCGTAAGGAAGCCGCCGATAATTTCACTGCTTTAACCGCCCACATGATCGATCTTCAGCGGGAAACGACTGCGCGTATCGGCGAGGTCAATGTACGCATCGATACCGTTATAAATGAGAGTCGTAGGAGGATGGAGCGGAGTGACGCGCAGTTCCGCTGGCTGGTGGGCTTGATGGTCAGCAGCCTGTTGGCGACGGCGGGGCTGTTCGCCCGCGCCGCGCACATGCTGTAAC
The DNA here is from genome assembly GCA_035565375.1 of Duganella sp. GTDB lineage: Bacteria > Pseudomonadota > Gammaproteobacteria > Burkholderiales > Burkholderiaceae_D > Rugamonas. The sequence goes on from DATMSN010000415.1 coordinate 2,314, forward strand.
TGAAGGAAATTGGTGCCGGTATATTTCCCGACCGCCGGCGCCGGTAGTAGCCGCCTCCGGGAGGCGCTAATTGGTCGTTCTGTGTGAGAACTGAAGCCATCATATCGGGCGATTGTGACAGGCGTTTGACCTCGGTTCGGAATGTGGCATGCGTGGCGGCGCAAAGTGCGCTAGAATGGAGGTCTGTGGGGACGACCTGGTTTCGACGTGGGTTGCAAAGCAGCGCAGGGCATACCGAGGGCGGGCTACCTCGTAAATACAACCTGAAAAAACTTAACTGCAAACGATAACTCGTACGCACTGGCAGCTTAATTGCTGTTAGCTCCACAACACCTCGTCCCTGGGGTGGGCCGTTAAAAGCTGTGGAGTCATTTACAGGGACTCGCGCTGTGAGGGGTCACTTCAATCCGCGCTAAATCTAAGGTGAATCGCTTGTCCAGAACGTGCACATCCGTGCTGTACAGGTTAAATTAAATGATAGTGCTAAGTATGTAGAACTGTCTGTGGAGTGCTTGCGGACGCGGGTTCGATTCCCGCCGTCTCTACCACTGGATTAAAAACAAAGCCCCGCCAGGCGA
>DATMSN010000416.1:0-4090 GCA_035565375.1 Duganella sp.
GGCCACCGGCACCGATACCGGCGGCTCGATCCGCCAGCCGTCCGCGCTGTGCGGCATCACCGGCATCAAGCCGACCTACGGCAGCGTATCGCGCTTCGGCATGATCGCGTTCGCGTCGTCGCTCGACCAGGGCGGCCCGATGGCGCAAACGGCCGAGGACTGCGCGCTGCTGCTCAACGCCATGGCCGGCTTCGACGAGCGCGACTCGACCTCGCTGACGCCGGAACTGGGCGGCGTCGACGAGGACTTCACGCGTGAGCTGAACCAGCCGCTGACCGGCCTGCGCATCGGCGTGCCGAAGGAATACTTCGGCGAAGGCCTGGCGGCCGACGTCGAACAGGCGGTGCGCGCCGCGCTGGCACAATATGTGACCCTGGGCGCCACTTTGGTTGATATTTCGCTGCCGAACACCGCGCTGTCGATCCCGGCCTACTACATGATCGCCCCGGCCGAGGCCTCGTCCAACCTGTCGCGCTTTGACGGCGTGCGCTACGGCCACCGCGCCGCCGAGTACAAGGACCTGTCGGACATGTACTGCAAGACCCGCGCCGAGGGCTTCGGCGCCGAGGTCAAACGCCGCATCATGGTCGGCACCTATGTGCTGTGCCACGGCTACTACGACGCCTACTACCTCAAGGCGCAAAAGATCCGCCGCCTGATCGCGCAGGACTTCGAAGCGGTGCTCAACGGCCCGAACGCCGTCTGCGACGTCATCATGGGGCCGGTCGCGCCGACCGTCGCCTGGGACCTGGGCGACAAGTCCGACGACCCGGTCGCCGCCTACCTGGCCGACATCTTCACCCTGTCGACCAGCCTGGCCGGCCTGCCCGGCATGTCGATCCCGTGCGGCTTCGGACAGGGCGGCAAGAACGCCAACCGCCCGGTCGGCCTGCAGATCATCGGCAAGCATTTCGGCGAAGCGAAGCTGCTCAACGTCGCCCACCAGTACCAGCTGGCGACCGACTGGCACACCCGCGCTCCGGCCGGCGTCTAAGCATCCACCACACAGAATACAGCGAGAATCATATGGAATGGGAAGTCGTTATCGGTCTTGAGAACCACGTGCAGCTCACGACCGAATCAAAAATCTTCAGCGGCTCGCCGATCAAGTTCGGCGCCGAGCCGAACACGCAAGCCAGTCCGGTGGACCTGGCGCTGCCCGGCGTGCTGCCGGTGATGAACAAGCAAGCGGTCGACCGCGCCATCCGCTTCGGCCTGGCCGTCGGCGCCAAGATCGCGCCGGCCTCGATCTTCGCCCGCAAAAACTACTTCTACCCGGATCTGCCGAAGGGTTATCAGATCAGCCAGTTCGAGGACCCGGTGGTCATCGGCGGCTCGCTGACGTTCGGCTTCGAGAAGGATGGCGAATTCGTCACCAAGACCGTCAACCTGACGCGCGCGCACCTGGAAGAAGACGCCGGCAAATCGCTGCACGAGGACTACGCCGGCATGAGCGGCATCGACTTGAACCGCGCCGGCACGCCGCTGCTGGAAATCGTCTCCGAACCGGAGATCCGCAGCGCCGCCGAGGCGGTGGCCTACGCCAAGGCGCTGCACTCGCTGGTGATGTGGCTCGGCGTCTGCGACGGCAACATGCAGGAAGGCTCGTTCCGCTGCGACGTCAACGTCTCGGTGCGTCCGAAGGGACAAAAGGAATACGGCACCCGCTGCGAGATCAAGAACCTGAACTCGTTCCGCTTCATCGAGGAAGCGGTGCACGTCGAAGTGCGCCGCCAGATCGAATTGATCGAGGACGGCGGCAAGGTGGTGCAAGCGACGCGCCTGTACGATCCGGACCGCAAAGAGACGCGCGAAATGCGCAGCAAGGAAGACGCGCAGGACTACCGCTACTTCCCGGACCCGGACCTGCCGCCGCTGGTGATCTCCGACGAATGGATCGCGCAGGTGAAGGCCTCGATGCCGGAACTGCCGGCCGCCATGCGCGCCCGTTTCATCAACGAATACGCGCTGCCGGAATACGACTCGCTGGTGCTGACCGCGTCCAAATCGATGGCGACCTACTTCGTCGCCGTGGTGGAAAAAGCCGGCAAGGAAAACGCCAAGGCCGCCGCCAACTGGCTGATGGGCGACGTCTCGTCGACCTTGAACCGCGAAGGCGTGGACCTGGACGACGCGCCGGTATCGGCCGCGCAGCTGGCCGCGCTGCTCAAGCGGATCGCCGACGGCACCATCTCCAACAAGGCGGCAAAGGAAGTCTTCGCCGGCATGTGGGAAGCCAAGTCGTCGGACGACAACCTGGTCGACACCATCATCGAAGCCAAGGGCCTGAAGCAGATCTCCGACACCGGCGCGCTGGAAGCGATCGTCAACGACGTCATCGCCGCCAACGCGAAATCGGTCGAGCAGTACCGCGCCGGTAAAGAGGCGGCGCTCAACGCGCTGATCGGCCAGGCGATGAAAGCGTCGCGCGGCAAGGCCAACCCGGCCCAACTGACCGAGCTGTTGAAGGCCAAGCTGGCCGGCTAAGCTTTTTCGCCACAGTTGAAAGAAAACGCCCCGCCAGCCAAAAGGCTCGCGGGGCGTTTTCATTGATCGTCAAGGCTTGACGTTGCGGCTCAAAAATTCCAGCATTTGCGTGGCGATCTCGTTGCCGTGGGTCTCGATGGCGAAGTGGCCGGTGTCCAGGAAGCGCACTTCGGCTTTCGGATTGTCGCGCTTGAACGCTTCGGCGCCGGCCGGCACGAAGAACGGATCGTTCTTGCCCCAGATCGCCAGCGTCGGCGGGCGGTGACTGCGGAAAAATTCATGCAGCCGACCGTACTGCTTGATGTTCTGCCCGTAGTCGAGCAGCAAGTCCATCTGTGCCTCAACACCGATGCGCTCGATGGCGGCGTAAGCCAACTGCCAGGTCTCGGGCGCGATCAGCGACGCATCCCGCACGCCCTCGGTGTACTGCCATTTGGTCATATCCAGCGTGTTGAAGCGGCGCAAGGCCTCGCGGTTGGCGGCGGTCGGCTCCGCCCAGGCCTTGCGCATGTCGGCCCAGCCCGCGCTCAAGCCCTCTTCGTAAGCATTGCCGTTCTGGCTGACGATCGCCGTGATCTTCTGCGGGTTCCTCACCGCCAGGCGCCAGCCCACCGGAGCTCCATAATCAAACACATACATGGCATAGCGCTCCGCCCCTTTGGCCACGGTAAAGGCGTCGATCACGGAGGCGAGGTTGTCGAAGGTGTAGGCGAACTGGTTGCCGGGCATGACGCTCGTCTGGCCGAAGCCCGGCAGATCCGGGGCGATCACATGGTACTTGGCGGCCAACTGCGGGATCAGGTTGCGAAACATATACGACGAGGCGCCGAAGCCGTGCAGGAGCAACACGACGGGCGCCTCGGCCGGGCCGGCTTCGCGATAGAAGATGTTGACGCCCTGGATTTCCATCGTGCGGTGATGGACCTGAGCGGGATTGTCGGCGGCATTGGCGACGAGGGCGGTGGCCAGGCTGGCGGCTGCGAACAGCGACGGTTTGATGGTCATGATGGTTCCTTCGATCGGTAAGCGTTGAACGGCTTTAATAACCGCTATAATTGCATCAAGTTGGTTACTTAAAGCGGAGTATCCGCAGTTTCGAGTAACCTGTCAACATAATTTTTAACGGTTACTAAATCATGGTAGTAGAAAAACATCCAGATAGCGGGTTATCCGAGGCGCCGATGGTGGGCGATCACCTGGCGATGGATCTGCTTAACACCGAGGCCAGCGTAGACGGACAAACGGTCGATTATTGGCGCAGCGGAGAGGACGTTCTCAGGTGGTTGGGGCGGCACGGCATCGCGCCGGTGCGCACGGACAGCCCGGTCGACCTGGCCGCGCTGCTGACGCGCGCGAAAACGCTGCGCTCGCTGGTGAGGCGGCTGATCGTGGAACGCAAGGAGGACAGGCTCGGCGATGTCGCCGGCCTGGACGCGTATCTGCACGCCCACGTCAGCGCGCCACACCTGGCGCGCGACAGCGAAGGCGGTTTGACCCTCACGCGCCTGGTCCGCGCCGATCCGGTCGCGTCGATGTTGGGTGCGGTTGCCGAGGCGGCGGCGCAATTGCTGGTCGACGGCGATTTCGACCTCGTCAAGCAATG
>DATMSN010000417.1:0-1608 GCA_035565375.1 Duganella sp.
CGGGGGCGGCTTTTTCTGCGGCTGCACAGGGAAAGCAGCGCCTTAGCGCAGGCCCGGCATCATGCCTTTCATCGAGCGCATCATCTTCATCATGCCGCCGCCGGAGAGCTTTTTCATCATCGATTGCATCTGCTCGAACTGCGTCAGCATGCGGTTGACCTCCTGCACCTGGACGCCGGCGCCGGCGGCGATGCGGCGCTTGCGGGTGGCCTTGATCAGCTCCGGCTTGGCGCGCTCCTGCGGCGTCATCGAGTCGATGATGCCGACCATGCGCCGCACCTGCTTGTCGGCCTGGTCCATGTTGGCGCCGCCGGCGGCCTGCTGGAACTGCGCCGGCAGCTTGTCGACCAGGCTGGCCATGCCGCCCATCTTTTTCATCTGGCCCAGCTGCGCCTTGAAGTCGTTCATGTCGAACTTGCCGCCGACCTTCATCTTCTGCGCCAGGTCGGCCGCCGCCTTGCTGTCGACGCCCTTGCGCGCTTCTTCCACCAGCGCCATGATGTCGCCCATGCCCAGCACGCGGTTGGCCATGCGGGCCGGGTCGAACGCCTCGAGGCCGTCGAGCTTTTCGGACACGCCGGCGAACTTGATCGGCTTGCCGGTGATGTGGCGCACCGACAGCGCCGCGCCGCCACGCGAATCGCCGTCGAGCTTGGTGAGCACGATGCCGGTCAGCGGCAGCGCGTCGTTGAAGGCCTTGGCGGTGTTGATGGCGTCCTGGCCGAGCATGGCGTCGACCACGAACAGCGTCTCGATCGGCTTGACGGCCGCGTGCACGGCGGCGATCTCGGTCATCATCGCCTCGTCGATGCCGAGGCGGCCAGCGGTGTCGATGATCAGCACGTCGTGGTAGTGCTTCTTGGCCCAGTCGAGCGCGGCGAGCGCGATGTCGACCGGCTTGTCCTGCGCCGTCGACGGGAAGAAGTCGGCGCCGACCTGCGCGGTGACCGATTGCAACTGCGCGATCGCGGCCGGACGGTAGACGTCGGCCGACACCGTCAGCACCTTCTTCTTCTTTTCTTCCTTCAGGTACTTGGCCAGCTTGCCGACGGTGGTGGTCTTGCCGACCCCCTGCAGGCCGGCCATCAGGATGATCGCCGGCGGCTGCTGGGCAAAGCTCAGCTGCGAGGCCTCCGGGCCGAGGTCGGCGCCCATGAGGGCGGCCAGCTCGCGCTGCACCACGCCGACCAGCGCCTGGCCCGGCGTCAGCGACGAGATGACCTCCTCGCCCATGGCTTTTTCCTTGACCCGGGCGATGAACTCGCGCACGGCCGGCAAGGCGACGTCGGCCTCGAGCAGCGCCATGCGCACCTCGCGCAGCATCTCGGCGGTGTTGGCTTCGGTCAGGCGGGCCTCGCCGCGCATCGTTTTGACGACCTTGGCAAGGCGTTGGGTAAGATTATCTAGCATGATGCACCTGGAGTATGGACGTGGAGGCGCCCGGCGCCAGGCCGGGCAATGGCCGCCATTTTACCGCATCGCACCCGGGTTGGCTGCGATGCGGCGGCGCCGCCCGCTTAGTTGGGCAGCAGCAGGCGCAGAACGGCGGCGCCGGAGATCACGGCGAAGCTGTTCGGGCCGGTCGGCACGATGTCGCGCGGACCGTAC
>DATMSN010000418.1:0-2574 GCA_035565375.1 Duganella sp.
GGGCCGGCGCAACGCGGTGGTGGTGGCCACGCTGGGCATGGTGGCGTTCACGATTCCGGCCGCGCTGGCCGACAGCAACGTCGTGGCCGTCGCCTGCATCTCGATCGTCATCTTCCTGGCCAACGCCTCGTCGGCCTGCGCGTGGTCGCTGGCGACGGTGGCGGCGCCGCCGAGCCGCATCGCCTCGCTGGGCGCGATCCAGAACTTCGGCGGCTTCCTCGGCGGCGCGCTGGCGCCGGTGCTGACCGGCTATATCGCGCAGACGTGGTCGTTCGTGCCGGCGCTGCTGACCGGCGCCGCCATCGCCTTCGCCGGCGCCATGTCGTATCACTTTTTGGTGGTGCGGCCGATTCCGGAGGATGACCCGGCTTAAAAGGCGCTTGCGCGGCGGAGAAGGGCGAATATATAATCCATATACACTTCGTATATAGGATTACATATGGGCATCGTAAACATCGACGACAATCTGCACGACCAGATCCGCAAAGCCAGCGGCGTGGGGTGCCGGTCGATCAACGCGCAGGCGGCGTTCTGGATCAAGATCGGCATGTTGTGCGAAATGAATCCGACGCTGAGTTTCAACGAGATCGTCGCCGGGGAGCTGCGGGCGGCCGGGGTCGGCGTCGACGTCGATACGCAGTCGTTCAGGAGCGCGCTCGGATGACCAAGCGACCGGAGGAAATCGCCTTGATGGCGGAATCGGGCAAGCTGCTGGCCAGCGTATTCGGCCATCTGGACCAATTCAGCTTGATCGGCATGTCGACCATGCAGGTCAACGACATGGTCGACAGCTTCATCGTCAATGAACTCAGCGCGCGTCCGGCCAGCAAGGGGCAGTACGGGTTCGCCTATGCGCTCAATTCGTCCCGCAACAGCGTGGTCTGCCACGGCGTGCCGTCGGCCACGGATATCCTGCGGAACGGCGACATCGTCAACTTCGATATCACGCTGGAAAAGAACGGATTCATCGCCGATTCCAGCAAAACCTACTTCGTCGGCGAGGTGTCGCCGCTGGCCAAGCGGCTGGTGCAGGTGACCTATGAGGCGATGTGGAAGGGCATCAAGGCGGTGCGCCCGGGCGCCAGGCTGGGCGACGTCGGCCATGCGATCGAGCGCCACGCGCGGCGCAACGGCTACTCGGTCGTGCGGGAGTATTGCGGGCACGGCATCGGCCGTGAAATGCACGAACCGCCGCAGGTGCTGCACTGGGGGAAGCCACAGACCGGACTGGTGTTACAGGAGGGCATGGTGTTCACCATCGAGCCGATGCTCAACCAAGGCCGCCGCACGGTGCGGACCGAAGACGACGGTTGGACCGTCGTGACGACGGACGGCAAGCTGTCCGCGCAGTTCGAGCATACGGTGGCCGTGACGCGGCACGGCGTCCAGGTCTTGACGCTGCGGCCCGAGGAAAGGGCGCTGCACTGAAAGCGGATATGAGCCCCGCCCGGCGACATGAATCTGTTGATGAACGTGGCCGGGCGTTTCTTTTTTGCGAAACTGTGCCCTTGACGACACGATATCGAACGCAGATTCCATGATAGATGGGTATGGGTTGTCTACGCTCAACACCATATCGCTGTGCATATACAACGATGGCGAAGCGCCACCACACGCCGTGGCGAAGGAGAAATCTATGCCATTCGTGTATCGTGAAGTAGACCAGCTCTGGCACCGGCCCCTTGCCGGCTCGGGTAGCTGCGTCGACATCATCAAGGAATATGTGCCGGGGTTGATAGGATTGCCGACAATGGCCTGGAGGGCCGGCGTCAACGTGATGGAGGCGGGCGGCACCAAGGTCGTCAAGGGAACAGCGATAGCGACTTTTGAAAATGGGCGCTACCCCGGCCGGGACCAGGATAATCATGCGGCCATTGTATTGAGGGTCATGGGCTCGGGGATCTGGGTGATGGACCAGTGGAAGGGCGACAAGGGACGTCCCTATATCGAACGCCGGCTGATCAGGATACCGCCTCCGCACAAGCAGCGTAAAGCGGACGGCACGTTTATGACCCCGAGCGACAACGCGCTCGCTTTCTATGTGATAGAACGATGAGCCGTCGTGGATTTCCTGTTGTGCTTGCGCTGGCGGCAGGCTGGTTGTTCAGCATGCCGCTTCCCAGCAGCGGCGCTGAACAGCGCTTCGATTGCCCGCTGTGGCTCACGCCGGATGCGTTCAAGGCCGATCGCCCGCCCGAAGGATGGACGGCGGTGATGCCGCAGGAATGGCGGCTCGATGGCGGCGGACTGCTGCATGGTGCGCCGGACGAGTCCGGCTACCTCAAGCCCTACGACGCGAAAATCTCAAAAAATGGCGATCGAGAAACCGGAATCACGCGCTGGAAACTCGGCCCGCCGCCGCACCCCTACGAGACTTGGTTGTACTGCGGCTACGGTCCGCTGCAGCTCTTCAAACGCATTCCGGTTGATGCTACCGAGTGCACGGCAACGTCCAAGACCGAACGCGGCGTCTTTATGGAAACCGTGTTCGTTTGCAAATAGCCGGCATGCGCCGGCGCTCGACACCTTCCTCGGCAACAAGCAACCGCGTCAGCCGTGCCTTTCCGGAGCTGC
>DATMSN010000419.1:0-4663 GCA_035565375.1 Duganella sp.
GGTGCGGCTGCGCGGCCTTTCGCCCGCCGTGGGTAAGCAGGCCGGCTGAACTAACAACTTACGGTCGGAACGCTCTCCCCGGTGCGAAGATTGAGTCCGATCCAACATCTGTACCCTTTGCCCTCGCCTTGCGCGCTGTAGATACAATTGACGCCCCGCTTGCGCCGCTCACGATCACCCTTGTCTTGACTACAAGTGGGGTGGATATCGGGGGCGATCGAATCGAACATCTCCCTCGCGGCTGGACCTTCCACCGCGATGGTCATTGTGCGATCGGCCGGCGTTGGCGCTTCGCGCTCCGACAGTTCGCCGGAATATATCGTATAGGTTGCCGGAAACGGCTTCCACGCGCCGGACCACTCCGCAGCGTAAGCCAGGGAAAATAGCGCGCTCACGCCAACGATCAAGCCCGTGGTCTTTCGCATATCAGCCTCGCAATTTCACGTGAAAATGGTTGTCGTGCTTTATCCTCTTGCTGACAAAGGGGATGCCCGGGCCGTTGAAGTAGATCAGCGCGACCGGCGCGTAGGTGCGAAACAACCCGATCAGCTTCGCGGTAGCTTCCTTGTCGTACTCCTCGTGACTCCAGCTCACCGCAACTTGCCGTCCATCCTTGCGTAGCGGACGCACATCGACCTCCAATCCGCTCATGTGCGATTTGTGGTCCTTGTTGGCGACACCTCCGGCGAGGCTGATATCGCCGACGCCGAACTTGCGCTGATCGATCGCCTGCCACTCCCGCGCGACGCGCATAATCACACTCATCATGGAAGGCGATGCGTACTGAAACGCGCCGTGACTCGGTTTGCCATCTATTTTCCCGTAGACGTAATAACCTGAGTCCTCGGGAGCCTGCGGAAGCACGAAATAACCGCGCGTATCTTTGGGTTGGACTTCGACCATGGCCGGCTCCCATCAAGCGATCTTGTTGGTCGAAAGATCCCAACCGCCAGCCGTATTCCCACCGACGCCGCCGCCGATTTTCTGCTGGGTGTATTTCCACTTTACCCGCGAGAACTTCAGTCCGATCGTGTCATACAGGATGCTCCCTTCGTGAACCGCCTGGTCTACGCTGCCAATCAGCACATTCTCCAACTCGACTTCATAGTACTTAACGGGATGACCCTCGCTATCGGCGCGCATGAATTCGAGCTTAGCCTTGGGCATGGTTCGGCCGGAGGAACAGGTTTGCATGAAAATCGGAGAGGACAGGTCGGCCAGCTTGGTGACCGAAACACTTTGATGCTCGCAGCGCTCGGCGGTATGGCCGCCGCCTGTCGAAGCCGTTGCGCTCTTCGGTTGAAGAACACCCCATTGTGCCGAGGTCAGCTCTATCCAGCCTTGATGGGCGGAATCGGCTGATTCCCCCTTGATGCCTTCGATTTGCAAATATACGTCGATTGCCATTTTGACCTCCTGAAATATGGATGGGATTGCCTGGTCAATTGTCGTTCGGCGTCGGTGGGGAAGATTTGGCGTGGCTCAAGCCTCGCGCCAATGATGCGGCTGTTGGCGCCAGGCTGAAGCGACAACGCCGATATTTTAGGCAATCATTTTTTTGGCCTCAAACACTGGAACTGAAGGGTGCCAGTCGGCGAAGGCGACGGATAGCGCTAATCACGGCATCGGTCCGCGCGCTCCCAATCCTGTCCCGGCAATCGCAGCCACACGACGCGCCACGCGTTTCTGACGCCTCCGTGGCGGTTGGCCAACTGCGATGGCGACAATTGCCGACCGTCGCTGATGATCGCGTGGCCCTCCACTTTCGCGTACATTGTCTTGCCGTGTGTGGTGGCCCTCAACAAGGTGCCTTCCGGCAGAAACAGCCGCTTCCATTGATAGCCCGCCTCGGATCGCCGGGCGCCCGGTGTTCCAGTATGATCGGCCGCCAGATAATCACGCACCGCCCGGCACAACGCCTCCGCGCTCTGCTTGCCGAAAAAGCCCTCTCCGGTCGCGTTGCACAGGGCTTGAAACAAGTCGTTCGGCAGATGGACACCGATAGGATGGGTCATTTTTCTTCGCTCCGGTCTAGAAAGGGCTAATCCCGGCTAGATACGTCTACGGAAGGCTAGAACGGTCTGAAATCGGGGCCGGCAAGGACCGAAAAAGTCTAGAGCGGTCTACATTTCCGCCACTTTTTCCGTTTTCCTTTATTTTTTAGACCGAAGTAAACCTGAATAGTTCAATGCAGCCCCGAATAGACCCGTTTAGACCTCCGGTCCTCGGGAAGCTGCCGTCGCCCAGGAAACCGGTCGGCTTGTTTTCCATGCAGTGGAGTTTCAGCCGCGCCGGCGCCGCCATCGTCAGGCGGGGGCCTGGACCGCGTCGGCGATGCGCAGCGGCCCGTGCGCGCGCGCGTGCAGGCGGAAGCCCTCGCGGATGTTCTCGCGCAGCACCGCGCCCTTCCACGGCTTGGTGTAGAAGCGGTCGATGGCGCCATGGTTGATCGCCGCCATGATCGGCGTCAGGTCGGCGTAGGCCGACAGCATGATGCGGAACGTGTCCGGGCACAGGTTCTTGACCCGCTCCATGAACTCGGTGCCGCTCATCAACGGCATGCACTGGTCGCACAGGATCACCTGCACCCGGTGCTTGGCCAGGATGTCGAAGCCCTCGGCCGCCGTCTGCGCCGTCAGGATGCGGTAGCCGTCCTGCGACAGGAAGTCGGTCAGCACGTCGAGCATGAAGGCGTCGTCGTCGACGATGAGCAGGGTCTGCTGGTCGAGCACCGCCTCGTCGGCCGGCGCCTGCAGCTGGCGCCCCTCGCGCATCATCGCTTCGAACTCGTCGTCGGGCAGCGGCCGGCTGAAGAAGTAGCCCTGCATCTCGTCGCAGCCGTGCCGGCGCAGGTAGGACAGCTGGGCGTCCTTCTCCACGCCCTCGGCGATGACCTCGAGCTTGAGGCTGTGCGCCATGTTGATGATGGCCAGCACGATGGCGGCGTCGTCCGGGTTGCTGGTGACCTCGCGCACGAAGGCGATGTCGATCTTGAGCTTGTCGATCGGGAAGCGCTTCAGATACGCCAGCGACGAGTAACCCGTGCCGAAGTCGTCGATCGAGATCTTGATGCCGAGCGCCTTCAGGTTTTGCAGCACGGTGATGGTCTCCTCGGCGTTCGACATCAGCGAGCTCTCGGTCAGCTCCAGCTCCAGCAGCTCGGGCGCGATGCCGTGCTCCTTGATCGCCCGCAGCACCTCCTCCTCCAGGCCGCCGACGAAGAACTGGATGCCCGAGACGTTGACCGACAGGTGCACCGCCCAGCCGTGGTTGCGGCGCCAGTCGGCGATCTTGCGGCAGGCCTCGTGGATCACCCACGAGCCGACCCGCACGATCAAGCCGGTCTCCTCGAGGATGGGGATGAACAGCGCCGGCGAGACCATGCCGTGGCCGGGCCGCTTCCAGCGGATCAGCACCTCGGCGCCGCTGATGCGCCCGCTGCCGATGTGCACCTTGGGCTGGAAGTGCAGCACGAACTCGTCGTTGTCGATGGCGCGCCGCAGCGCGTTCTCCAGGTCCAGCCGCGCCAGCGATTGCGCGTTCATCTCGGCGGTGAAGAAGCGGAAGGCGTCGCGCCCGGCCTCCTTGGCGCGGTACATGGCCGTGTCGGCGTACTGGATCAAGGTGTCGGGGTCGTTGCCGTCGTCGGGGAACACGGCGATGCCGATGCTGGCCGTGACCGTCACCTCGTGGCCCTTGAGGTCGAACGGCCGGCGCATCGACTCGCGGATCTTGTCGACCACCGCGATGGCGTTCTGCGCGCCCTCGGGCAGCATCAGGATCGCGGCGAACTCGTCGCCGCCGAAGCGGCCGATGGTGTCGCGCACGCGCAGGCAGTCGACCAGCCTGCTGGAGAACTGGCGCAGCAACTCGTCGCCGATCGTGTGGCCCAGCGTGTCGTTGACGTTCTTGAAGCGGTCGACGTCGAGGAACAGCACCGCCAGCGACCATTTGTGCTCGCCGGCCTGGCGCAGCGAGTGCGTCAGCGAATCGTAGAACTGGCTGCGGTTGGGCAGGCCGGTCAGGGTGTCGAAGTGGGCCAGCTTGAGCAGGCGCTGCTCGGCCTCCTTGCGCTCGGTGATGTCGCGCGCCACCGCCACCAGGATCCAGCTCGGCCCCGAGCGCAAGGTGCGGCGCTGCACCTCGACCGCCAGCGGCCGGCCGTCGCGGCATTGCAGCAGCAGCTCGGTCATCGCGCCGCTCTGGTCGCCCGACAGCAGTTTCCCGTACAGCTCCTCGAGCTGGCGCAGCTCGCCCTCGGCCGCCGCGCCCGGGCCGATCTTGAGGAAGTCCTCGCGCTCGTAGCCGAGCATGCGGCAGGCGGTGGCGTTGACGTCGACGAAGCACATGCCGGCGCGGTCGACCAGGAAGATGGCGTCGGCGGTGGCGTCCATCGCCAGCCGGAAGCGGCGCAGGTCCTCGTCGAGGCGGATGCGGGCGTTCATGTCCAGGGTCAGCTGCGCGTGGTGGCGCTTGATCTCGTCGTACAGCAGCAGGTTCTCGTAGGCCACCGAGATCTGCGCGGCCACCGTGGCGGCGACGCGCTCGTCGACCTCGGAAAAGCCGTCGGCGCCGAGCTTGTCGACCAGGTACAGCCAGCCGTGGGTGCGCTCGCGCGAGGCGATCGGCACGCCCAGGAACGAGTGCACCGGCGGATGGCCGG
>DATMSN010000420.1:0-4952 GCA_035565375.1 Duganella sp.
GCAGCTGCCGCTGGCGCGCGCCATGCGCCGGCTGCGCAACCTGCTGGTGTGCGTGCTGATCCGCCGCGACCTGGCCGGCCAGGCCAATCTGGCCGAGGTGGTCGAAACGATGACGCGTTTCGCCGATTTCGCCATCCAGCGCCACCTGCGCGAGCTCGACGCCGAGATGCGCGCCGCCCACGGCGTCCCCACCGGGCGCGAATCGGGCCTGCCGCAGGAGTTGATCGTGCTGGCGATGGGCAAACAGGGCGGCCGCGAGCTCAACGTCTCGTCCGATATCGACCTGATCTTCGTCTATCCGGAGGACGGCGACACGGTGGTCGTCGCGCCGGGCCAGCGCAGCCTGTCCAACCACGAATATTTCATCCGCCTGGGCAAGAAGCTGATCGCCGCGATCGCGGAGATCACGGAAGATGGCTACACGTTCCGCGTCGATATGGCGTTGCGGCCCAACGGCGGCTCCGGTCCGCTGGCGGCCAGCTTCAACATGGTGGAGCAATACCTGATCGTCCAGGGCCGCGAATGGGAGCGCTACGCGTGGGTCAAGGCGCGCGCCGTCACCGGCCTGGCCGACGACATCGCCGCGCTCGAGGCGATCGCGCGGCCGTTCGTGTTCCGCCGCTACCTCGACTTCGGCGTCATCGACGCCATCCGCAACATGCACGCGCAGATCCGTGCCGAGGTGAACCGCCAAGAGCGGCTGCACCCCGACCGCAGCAACAACGTCAAGCTGGGCCGGGGCGGCATCCGCGAAATCGAGTTCCTGGCGCAGGTGTTCCAGCTGATCCGGGGCGGCCGCGACGCCGCCCTGCGGGACCGCTCGACCCGCACCACCTTGCGCATCATCGCCGAAAAAGGCCTGCTAAGCCACGCCATCGTCTATCAACTGCTCGCTTCCTACACCTTCCTGCGCAATCTCGAACACCGTTTGCAATACCTGGACGACGCCCAGACCCACACCCTGCCGGCCAACGAGGCCGACCAGCAGCTGGTGGCGCAAATGATGGGCCTGCCCGACGCCACCACCTTGCTGACCCAGCTGGAGGCGCACCGCCAGTTCGTCGCCGGGCAGTTCGACGAGATGTTTTCCGACAAGACCAGCGGCAGCGAGAACGACATCAACCCGCAATCGAGCAACGAATGCGCCGATCCCGACAACCGCGACGCCATGATCGCCCGCTTCGCCGAGCTCGGCTTCGACGCGCCCGAGGTGGCCACCAAGCGCCTGGTCGCCACCTGGCAGGCGCCGCGCCTGCAATCGCTGCCGGAGGCCAGCCGCAACCGCCTGCTGGCCCTGGTCAACGCGGCGCTGCCGCTGATCGTCCAGTGCTCGGCCGAATCGAGCGGCGGCAACCAGCTGGCCACGCTGGGCCGCCTGCTCGACTTCCTCGAGGCGGTGGCGCGCCGCTCGGCCTACCTGTCGCTGCTGACCGAGTACCCGCACACGCTGGCGCGGGTGATCCGCATGGTGCACGCCAGCGGCTGGGCCGCGCAGTTCCTCAGCCTGCACCCCATCCTGCTCGACGAGCTGCTCGACGACCGCGT
Source organism: Duganella sp. (assembly GCA_035565375.1). GTDB lineage: Bacteria > Pseudomonadota > Gammaproteobacteria > Burkholderiales > Burkholderiaceae_D > Rugamonas. The sequence goes on from DATMSN010000420.1 coordinate 1,546, forward strand.
GCGCAACGCCGTGTTCGACCAGGCCACGTTGGCGCAGGACCTGGAACTGCAGCTGGCGGCCGCGCCGGGCGACACCGAGCGCCAGATGGATATCCTGCGTGAAATCCACCACGCCCAGCTGTTCCACCTGCTGGCGCAGGACCTGGCCGGCGACCTGACGGTGGAAAAGCTGGCCGACCATCTGTCGGCGCTGGCCGACACCATCGTCGACGCCGCCATCAAGGCGATCTGGCAAACGATCGCCACGCGCCACCGCGAGGTGCCGCGCTTCGCCGTCATCGCCTATGGCAAGCTGGGCGGCAAGGAACTGGGCTATGTGTCCGATCTGGACGTGATCTTCCTGTATGACGACCCGGACCAGGACGCCCCGGCCCAGTACGCCAAGCTGGCGCAGCGCTTTATTACCTGGATGACATCGCAAACGCCGGCCGGCATCCTGTTCGACATCGACACCGCGCTGCGTCCGGACGGCGCCAGCGGCATGATGGTGTCGAGCGTGGCCTCGTTCGAGAAGTACCAGAACACCGCCGCCTGGGTGTGGGAGCACCAGGCGCTGACGCGCGCGCGCTTTTGCGCCGGCGACGCCGCCATCGGCGAGCGCTTCGAGCAGATCCGCGAGGCGGTGCTGCGCAAGGAGCGTCCGGCCGACGGCCCGCTGCGGCGCGAAGTGGCGGCCATGCGCAAGCGGATGATGGACGCCAAGCCCAACCACAGCCAGCTGTTCGACCTGAAACAGGACCCGGGCGGCATGATCGATATCGAATTCATCGTCCAGTATCTGGTGTTGCAGCACGCGTCGACCTACCCGCAACTGACCACCAACATCGGCAATATCACCTTGCTGAAAATGTTCGGCGAGCTCGGTTTGATCCCGGCCGAGCTGGCCGCCAGGGTGGGCGACGCCTACCGCCAGTTACGCAAGCTGCAGCACCAGCTGCGCCTGCAGGGCCAGGACATGGCCAGGGTCGACCCGGCGCTGATGGCGGCCCACGTCCCGCACGTGATGGCGCTTTGGCAACTCATCTTTGGACCTCACGTTGCCGATCAACAACAGCCCTCTTGATTAAGTGCAGTACTATGTCAAGCGAGAATAATAAGAGCGCGACACGCCGCCATGGTCTCATTTAACCAGGAGAATCGATATGAAAACATTATTGGGCGCCGTGGCGTTGAGCCTGTTGGCCATGTCCACCACCGCGTTCGCGAGCGACAAGGGCAGCAAGGAAGAAGCCGTCGCGATGGTCAAGCGGGCCGTCGCGCTGATTAAATCCGACGGCAAGGAAAAAGCATTCGCCGCCATTTCCGATCCGACCAATACCGCTTTCCACGACCGTGATTTATACGTGTATGTTTATGATTTAAATGGCGTCGCGCTGGCCCACGGTAATAATCCTAAAATGGTCGGCAAACCATTAATAGCGCTCAAGGACAATGAGGGCAAGCCGATGATCAAGGAAATGGTGGACCTCGCCAAAACCAAAGGCAGCGGCTGGGTCGATTTCAAATGGCCGAATCCCGTCACCAAGGCCGTCGAATCGAAATCCGGTTATGTCGAGAAGGTCGACGAGATGTTGGTCGGTTCCGGCATTTATAAATAGCCGAACCAGCAGGCCCCCTCCCCGATCACCACCGCCGGGACGCGTCCCGGCTTTTTTTCGTCCATTGTTTTGTTCCCGCGGGTGTTTCACGGGGAAATCATGCTCGAAATTGGCATGTAAAAGCCAAAAACGAGCTTGCGCCGCGCGGGAACTCTTCGGCCGCCTCTGCTGTCTATCGAACGGTGACATCCCGTTTATAATCAAAAGGAGTCGGATAATGATAAGAGAAAGATTGCTCGCCCGTTCGGTACGCATGATCTGCGCCGGCGGCTTGGTATTCGGCGCATATAACGCCAATGCTCAGGAATCTGCTGAACCCATGCAGAAAGTGCTGATTACCGGCTCCCGTATCGCCTCCCCCGCCGCCGAATCGCCGTCGCCATTGCAGATATTAAGTTCGGCCGATATCGCGGCCTCCGGCGCGACGAATCTGCAAGAATTACTTCAAAAAAATCCGACCATGGGCACGCCCGCACTCAGCCGGGGCAATTCTAATTTCCTGACATCAAGCGCCGGCGTCACCACGGTTAATTTGCGCAATCTCGGCGATTCGCGCACCCTGGTATTGGTCAATGGCCGCCGTTTTGTTTCCGGCGTGCCCGGCGATAGCGCGGTCGACCTCAACACCATCCCGACCGATTTTATCGACCGGGTGGAATTATTAACCGGCGGCGCGTCGGCGACCTATGGCTCGGACGCCGTGGCCGGCGTGGTGAATATTATCTTGAAGAAAAACTTCAACGGCGTGCTGCTCGATACGCAGGTGGGAAGGAGCCAGGAAGGCGACGACTTTAAAAAGAAAATCGGCTTAACTTTTGGTATCGGCAGCGCCGACGGCGCGAGCAACCTGATGGGCCATTTCGGTTACTCCAAACAAGGCTCGGTGTACTCGCGCGACCGCGAGCGCTCGGCCGTCGACCAGACCTCGTCGATCCGCCAGGGGCATCCGGAACTGGCGTTCGTGCCGCGCCGGCCTAACTATTCCGGCTACGCGCCGCAAGGCCATTTCTTCGGCGACCAGGAGGATTTCACCTATGATGCGAATAACAACATTATTCCTTGGAATCAAAACGGCGCGCCCGGCAGCGGCGAAGGCGCCACCGGCTTCAACCGCTCGGCCTACCGTTTGATCGCCGTGCCGGTAGAACGCTACCTGTTCGCCACCGACGGCAACTGGGCGTTCAATCCCGACCACGGCGCCTTCTTCGAGGGCACCTACGCCTCGTCGCATGTCGGCACCAACATCGAAGCGTTTCCGCTGGGATCGGACAATGTCTACAAGCCCGGCGGCCAGGTGCCCGCCGCCTCGCTGATCAACGGCGCGCTGGTGCGCAATCCGCTGGTGCCGCAATATCTGTACGACCGCATCAGCGACACCGACGGCGACGGCGTGCCGGACTACTTCTTCACCCGCCGCCTGTCCGAATTCGGCCCGCGCCAGGCGGTGGTCGACCGCGACACCTTCCGCCTCGCCACCGGGCTCAAGGGGACGCTGCGCGGCTGGAACTATGAAACCTACCTGACCTACGGCAAGACCAAGGAGGCGCAAAGCTCGACCGGGCAAGTCAACGTCATGAGCCTGCGCAACGCGCTCGAGGCCATCCCCGACGTCGACGGCACGCCCGTCTGCCGCGACGTCCACGCCCGGCAGGAGGGTTGCGTGCCGATCAACCTGTTCGGCTACAACAGCATCACGCCGGACGCGCTCAAGTATGTGACGGCGCCCGGCTCGCTGTTGACCACCATCACCCAGCGGCTGGCCGGCGGCTCCGTCACCGGCGAGGTGCCGGGCCTGCCGGCCGGCGCCAT
>DATMSN010000421.1:0-2266 GCA_035565375.1 Duganella sp.
GGCGCGGAGCGGGGGCGCCGTGGCGCTGGCCGCCGTGGACGGCCCGGCGTTCCCCGGCGACGCGGTGACCGGCTTTCGTGTCTTCGTTTACCGCTTCGCCGTGTTTGCCGATGGCGTGCAGGTCGTCACCAGCAGCACGCCGCTGGCCATCGCCGCGCTGCTGGAGTAGCGCCGTGATGGCCGCGGTTGCTAAGCCATCGATCGCGGTGGTATGCTGGTTCGCTCGGCCTTGGCCGTCTTTTCAGGTGTCGAACGATGGTTGATTATTGGGATATCACGGCTCGTATGGGCATCGCGCTGTTGTTCGGCTGCGTCATCGGGCTCGAACGTAATCTGCACGGGAAGCCGACCGGCATGAAGACGCTCGGGTTGGTCGCGCTGGGCGCGGCCCTGATCGCCATGGCCAGCATGGAATTCGCGCCGTTCGACCGCCAGTACAGCCGCGATGCGCTGAGCCGGGTGGTCCAGGGCGTCATCACCGGCATAGGCTTTCTCGGCGCCGGCGTCATCGTTCTCGATAATGGGTCGGAAAAAATAAAAGGGCTGACCACAGCCGCCTCGATCTGGATGACGGCCTGCATCGGCATCGTCTGCGGCATGGGCGCGTGGCGCGTGGCCGGCATCGGCTTGATACTGGTGATGCTGCTTTTCCTTCTCGGCCATCCGTTGGAGCGCATGCTGCACAGGCGCTGGTTGGGGAAAACCGAGAACGAGCGCACCGAGATCGACATGCACGATTAACCGGCCCGGGGCCCTTTCGGGAACCAGCCGCGCGCCGCGCGGCTGGTTCATTTTCAGCCCGCCACGATCGTGCGGTTGCCCGCTCCCGGCAACATGCGCAGCGTCTTGCCGACCGACGCCGTGTAGGCCTTGGCCTGGACGGTGTCGACGTAGCGGTACTCGGCCCGCGTTTCGCTCGGCGTGACGGTCAGCACCACGAAGCCGCGCGACGCCGTCTCCGCGTATTGCAGCGGCCCGATCAACTGCTCCATGCCGGCCGCCACCATGGCCGGCGCGGCGGTGGGGAAGTAGCCCTCGAAGCCGGGCGAGGTGACCGACGGCACGCCGAATTCGACGCCGACCGCCTGGCCGTTGACGTCGGCCAGATCGCTGGCCCAGGCGTTGTGCGTGTCGCCGGCCAACACCACCAGGTTCTTGTTGAGCGTGCGCGCCATGGTGAGCACCGCCTCGCGCGCGGCGGCGTAGCCGTCCCAGGCGTCGAGGTTGTACGGCACCTTGGGCGCCGCCAGTTGCTGCCGCTCCGCGTCGGTCAGCGCCACGCCGGCTTGCACCTTGGCCGCGAGGGCGAGGTAGGCCGCGTAGCCGGTGGCGGTCAGCACCATCGGCGCCGGCAGCAGCATGCGCGCCATCAGCACTTGCTGGCCGAGGATTTGCCAGGTGGCGGTCGACTTGCTCATCTGGCCTTGCAACCACGTGGTCTGCTCCGCCCCCATCAGCTGGCGCGTCGGGTTCGACACGTCGGCCGTGAACGCGGCGCTGTTGAAGCTGCCGTCGGCGCCGGCGTAGCTGGCGTAGGCCAGTTGCTTGTCGCGGCCGATCACGCGGGTGTCGAGCATGTGCAGAGAGAGCAGGTTGCCGAAGTCGAAAGAGCGGTAGATCCGGTCCGGCCGCGCCGCGTCGGGCAGGCGGATCGGCATCCATTCGTGATACGCCTGGATCGCCATCATGCGCCGCGCGGACCACAGGCCCTCGGTGGCGGGATTGTGGTTTTCCGCGCCTTCGCGCCAGGTGTCGTTGGCCAGTTCATGGTCGTCCCAGACGGCGATGAACGGGATGCGCGCGTGCACCGCCTGCAGGTCGGGATCGGTGCGGTATTGCTGGTAGCGGCGGCGGTAGTCGGTCAGCGTGATGATTTCGGTGGCCGGCTGCGACACGCGGTTCAGATTGGCGGCGTTCTGCGACGCGTAGCCGCCGGCGGCGTATTCGTAGATGTAGTCGCCCAGGTGCAGGCCAACGTCGATGTCGTCGAATTTGGAGGCGTCGCCGTAGACGTTGAAGTAGCCGGCCGGGTAGTTCGAGCAGCTGAAGACGGCGAAGCGTGCGCGCGCGACGGCGCCGGTCGGCAAGGTCTTGGTGCGGCCGACCGGCGAGTCCACGCCCTGGCAGCGGAAGCGGTAGTAGTAGGCGCGGTTGGCGGAAAGGCCGGTGGCGTCGACCTTGACGGTGTAGTCGCCGGCGGCGCCGGCGCGGGCGGTGCCGGAGGCAACGGTCTTGGTGAAGGCGCTGTCCTCGGCCACCGTCCAGC
>DATMSN010000422.1:0-2170 GCA_035565375.1 Duganella sp.
CGGCCGCGCAACCTCCACCTCGACCACGGCGCCGCCGGCGCCAAGGTGGTCCACCTGCACGGCGCCCCGGAGGGCGGCGCCGGCGAGGACATCAAACTGACCGACCCGGCCACCGCCCGCCCCAAGCTGATCTGGATCAACCTGCTGCTGACACTGGCGCTGATGGGCATGCTGATCAAGGGCGCGCTGCCGCTGCCGGTACTGTTCATGATCGCCTTCGCCATCGCCATCATGATCAACTACCCCAAGCTGGAGGATCAAAAGGAGCGCCTCACCGCCCACGCGGCCAACGTGCTGCCGGTGGTGTCGCTGATCTTCGCCGCCGGCATCTTCGTCGGCATCCTGCAAGGCACCAAGATGGTCGACGCCATCGCCGCCAGCGTCATCACCGCCATTCCAACGTGGATGGGACCGCATCTGGCCATCGTCACCGGTTTCCTCAGCATTCCGTTCACGTTCTTCATCTCCAACGACGCGTTCTACTTCGGCGTCGTGCCCATCCTGGCCAAGGCGGCGGCGGTGTACGGCATCACCGGCGCCGAAATCGGCCGCGCCTCGATCATCGGCCAGCCGGTCCACCTGCTCAGCCCGCTGGTGGCGTCGACCTATCTGCTGGTGGGGATGGCCAAGATCGAGTTCGGCGACCACCAGCGCTACACGCTGATGTGGGCGATCTCGGCGTCGCTGGTCATGCTGGCCGCCGCGCTGGTGTGTGGCGTGATCCCGTTCATGGGACGTTGAGCGCGCGTTAAATACGCTCCCGGGCGCGATGTCGTGGCAGAATGCAAGTACGATGTCGCGCCCAGGAGTGGCCATGCAGAATGTGCTTTATCACTTTCGCTTCCCCGACGGGGTGAGCGCGACCTGCGCGGTCCCGGCCGATGACCAGGCGCCGACCGCCGACCTGCCGGACTGGACCGCGCTAGAGTTCGAGCAGTGCCCCAACTGTCCGCTGTCGCCCGCCAGCACGCCGCGCTGTCCGATGGCGGTGCGCTTCATCCCGCTGATCGCCATGATAGGCAAGCTGCGCTCCTATGAGCAGGTCGAGGTGCGGGTGCAGACGCCGGAACGCAAGGTTGGCAAGGTGACCACGGTGCAGCGCGGCGTCGGCGCATTGATGGGCTTGCTGGCCGCCGGCAGCGCCTGCCCGCGCGCGGCCTTCCTGCGGCCCATGGCGCATTTCCATCTGCCGTTCGCCTCCGAGGAGGAAACCATCTACCGGGCGGCCTCCACCTATTTGCTGGGTCAATATTTTCTGGCGCGGCAAGGCGGCACGCCGGACTGGGAGCTCGACGGCCTGAAGGCGCGCTATATGGCGCTGCAAATCGTCAACGGCGCCATGGCCCGGCGGCTGCGCCACGCGGTCGACGAAGACGGCGCCATCAACGCGCTGATCGTGCTCGACCTGCTGGCCAAGGCGTTGCCCTACTCCATCGACGAACAGCTGGACGACATCAAGACCATCTTCCTGGCCGCCACCGTGCCGCCGGCCTAGGCCCGCGCGCCGACCGCAACCTTCTTCCCGCTACCCGAAGCGTCCTTGATGTGACGCAGCCCGGTCGGGGCGGACCCACCTATGATGAATATTCGCGTCCGGCTCCCTGGTCAGCGGCCGCCATCATTTGTGTGGGAAAACCAACATGAAAGCCAACCCATCGAAGACGCTGCGCTACTCCGTCAAGTTCATCTGCGGCACCCAGCATGAAAGCTGCGACTGCCCGCCCGTGCGGCCCGGCCGCTACGCGACGCAGATCAGCATCCACAACCACTCCAACGAACCGCTGGGCGTGCGCAAGCGCTTCATTCCGCTGGTACTGGCGGGCGCGGCGCTGGGACGCGAGCCGAAGATCGGCACCGCCCGCGCCGAGGACGCCGTCCAGCTGCCGCCGCACACGGCGACGATGGACGATTGCTGCCGCGTCGCCGAGCTGCTGTTCGGCGCGCCGGTGGACGGGGACGCGGCGCTGACCATCGGCATCCTGGAAATCATCGCGCCGCGCGAGGTCGGCGTGACCGCCATCTACACCACCGACCAGGCCATCGACGTGGTGGTCGTCGACGGCCAACCGGTCTAATCAGGAGGAACGGAAAATGTCCCATATCACAGGCATCGTGCAAGTCCTTGGCGCCCCCGTCACGGTCGGCCCCGACAGCGGCGCGCCGCCCTCCT
>DATMSN010000423.1:0-2371 GCA_035565375.1 Duganella sp.
AGCCCGTACCGCGCGGCCAGCGCCTGCGCGCCGGGCGTGTCGCCGTCGACATGGCAGCACAGCACCGGGGCCGAGCGCCGGACGAATTCGTCGCGCGCGAAGATTTCGGCCTTGACGCGGTTGCATGGCGGACACCACACCGCGCCCCAGTACAGGAACAACGGACGCTGCCGGGAGCGCGCCAGCGCGAAAGCGGCCTCCAGGTCGCCGGCCTGCCGGACTTCATTCCATGCGATGCTCATCGTGTTGGACGGTGGGCGTTCAATAATTGGGCCGCGATCGACACGGTCACCGGCGAGGCGGGCCATTCGTCATCCGGCCCGAACCAGCGCGCGTCGGCGATTTCCGTTTGATCGACGCGGATCTCGCCGTCCAGGTAGTCGGCCGTGTAAGCGATCATCAACGAGTGCGGGAACGGCCACGACTGGCTGCCGAAGTAGCGCAGGTTGTGCACGCGCAGCCCGACCTCCTCGTACACCTCGCGGTGGATCGCTTCCTCGATCGATTCGCCGGCCTCGAGGAAACCGGCCAGCGCCGTGTAGCGCCTGGCGGGGGAATTGGTGTGCATCGCCAGCAGCACCGAATCGCCCTTGCGGATCAGCACCATCATCGCCGGCGAGATGCGCGGGTACGCGCTCATGCCGCAGTTCGGGCATTGGTAGCAGCGCTCGCCCGTCAGTTGCCGGGTCGGCGTGCCGCAGGCGCCGCAGAAGCGGTGCGTGCGCGCCCATTCGGCCAGTTGGAACGCCCTTCCCGCCAAGCCCAAAAACCCGTCGTCGACCGCGCCGAACAGCGAACGCAGCCCGTGGTAGCCGTGCTCGCCGTCCACCGGCGGCGGCTGGTCCAGCCATGCCAATTGAAAGTAACCGCCTTCCCACTTGCCCAGCGGGTGCACGCGCTCCGGCGGCAGATCGAGCGCGGCGACCGTGTCCGGGTCCGGCAAACCCAAAGTGGCGTTGTGCAATAGCAACTCGCCGCGATGGAACACGAAAGTGAGCGCACGGTCGTGCAGTTCGGGAGTGGTCAGCGGAATAAATGTGGCGGGCGTGAGCAGCATAGAGGGCACAAAAAAGGTTACGCGCGAGCCACTATCTTACAGTGTTTCTTATTTGCTTATTTTGCCCGCCCGCCGCCTTGGCCGGCTAGCGCATAAAACAACGCTAAGTCATTGTTTTCAGACCAAGATTTACGGGGCATTTGCGCTTCTTCTCACTCAATCAAGCTAATTGCCGGTAAGATATATTTCCGTAAGGAGATTAATTATGCCATCGATAGTACCTGAATTGACCACCGATCAAATCATCAGCCTGCAGACCAATCAGATCGCGCTGATGACGACCGCGGAGATTGCCTTGCTGACCACGACACAAATGTCCGTGTTGTCGACCCTGCAATTGGCCGCCATCGGGACCGCCCAGTTACGGGCGCTATCGACCCAGAACCTGCAGGCGCTCAGCACCGAGCAGATCGGCTACGGCCTCACCACCCGGCAAATCCAGGCGCTGACCACCAGCCAAATGATCAGCCTGACGAGCGATCAGCTGGTCCACGGCTTGACCACCGACCAATTCGCCGCGCTGGCCACGGTCCAGGTGGCCGCATTGACCACCGCGCAGGTCGCGCAGATCGAAGCGGACGACATCGCCGCGCTGCAAACCCGCCAGGTGGTCGCGCTGAACACCGCGCAACTGCGCGCGCTCGGCACCGCCCAGATCGCCGCGCTGACATCCGGCCAGACCGCCGCCTTGCAAACCCGTCAACTGGCCGCGCTGACCAACAGCCAGCTCGCCAGCATCGACACCGACGACATCGCCGCCCTGACCACGCAGCAACTGGTTTCGCTCGGCACCGCCGCGCTGGGCGCGCTGACGACCGATCAGATGGCCGCGCTGCGCACCGCGCAGAGCAGCAGCCTGTCGACCGCGCAAATCGGCGCCCTCGGCAGCGATCAGCTCGCCGCGCTCGGCACCGCCGGCTTCGCCGCGCTCAAGACCGCGCAGATCGCCGCGCTGACCACCAAGCAATTCGCCGCCCTCGACACCGACCAGATCGTCGCGCTGACGACCGCGCAAACCGCCGCGCTGACCACGCTGCAACTGAGCCAGATGAGCAGCGCCCAGCTGGCCGCGATGGAAACCCAGGACTTCGCCGCCCTCAAGAGCCAGCAACTGAACGCGCTCGGCACCGCCACCACCAGCGTCCTCAGCACCGATCAGATCGCCGCGCTGACGACCGCCCAGGTCGCGGCCTTGCGCAGCGGCCAGCTGCGCGCGCTGAGCACCGATCAGATCGTCGCGCTGAGCACCCAGCAAGTGGCCGCGCTGACCACCGCCCAAGTCGCCGTGCTGACGTCCGGGCAGGTCGCCGCGAT
>DATMSN010000424.1:0-2614 GCA_035565375.1 Duganella sp.
CGGGACCGACCGCGCCAGCCCACGGCGCGCCGCCGGTGAAATCGAAGCGCCACAAGTTCCCCTGCAAATCGCCGGCGTAGCCGTAACGCAGCGCGCCGGCGCGGTCGGTCGCCAGCACCGGGGCGTTGAGCGCGTTGGCCAGCGCGGCGTCGGCGATTGGCGTGATCAGCCGGAAATAGTTGACGTTGAGCTGCCAGGGCGTGCCGCGCGGTTTGTCGACCGCCAGCAGGAACAACGCGCCCTTGCCCGTCGGGCTGGTATTGCCATCCGCCGCGTAGTTATTCAGTCCGCTGGCGACGACCGCGAAATGGCGATAGACCGGCACGCCCGCGACGGTGCGCGTGCGCAGCTTGGCGATCTGCGGCCGCGTGGTGACGTTGCCCATCATCGCGTCGTCGCGGTCGGTGAATTCCCACAGCACGCCGCCATCGTCGGCGAACCGCGTCGGGTCGGTGACGTCCAGCGCGAAAACGCCTTGCGCGCCGCCGCCCATGCCGGAGATTAAGACGGTCTTGCCGGCGCCGGAGATCATCGCTTCACCGGCGCTGGCGGGGCCGTCGACGTAGGCTTGGTGGGTGTAGTCGGGATCGGACAGGCGGTTCAGTGTGGAGATCAGCGCGTTCGGCACGTAGGCGAACAACTCGGCGCCATCGGCGGCGTTGAAGGCGTGCAGCATGCCGTCGTTGGCGCCGACATAGATGGCGCCGGGCCGCGCTCCGGACGGCGCCACGTAGACGGGTGTGCTGTTGATGGAGTCGCCCAGCACGCTGCCACGAGTGCGGAACAGGTTGCCTTCCTGCGTGCGGTCGCCGCGCAGGAAGGCCAGCCGTTGCTCGCCCAGAGCGTCGTCGGTGGTTGAGGGAGGCGCCTGGTCCAGTTGCAGGCGCTGCTCGGCCGATAAGGCGTTCCATTCAAATGGGACCATGTCGAGCCTGCCGTCCGGCTGGACGATGGCCGTGAAGATTTTGCGGGCGGCCGGAGCCGGACTCGGCGCGTTTGCCGCGTTGCCGGTCAGACGGGCGCCGGCGTCCCAGGCCGCCGCTGGTGTGGATGGCAGTCCCGCCGCGCCGGGCAATAACACGTAACGGGAAAAATGCCCGCTCCAGTCGGCCAGGTTAGCGCTGGCCTGGAATAGATCGCCGGCACTGGCGCTCGCGGGCAGGGATGCCGGATGCAGCAGCGAGGCGCCTTCGAATTCGTCGGCGCCGCTTGACGGGACGGCGATGCGGCAGGCGGCCGTGAGCGGCTCGCTGGCGATGTCGAGCGTTGGGGGCGCGGCGTTTGCGGCTGTGGTTATTTTTATCGCGGCTAGAATCGAGAGGTATTTGATTTGCATGCGTTCTCCTTGTTCGCCTTGGCCGTCGACGGCGCTTGGCGGATTACGCTGCGCTAATCCGCCCTACGTGGTTCAGATCGATTTTTGGTTCCCGTGCCGTTTCCGTGCAGTTCCCGTGCCGTTTCCTTGCAGTTCGAGTGCAGTTTCCGTGTAGTTCCCTTGCCGCCTCCACGCGTTTCCGTTATTGCTCCGGTTTGCTGAATACGCTTTGCAGGACCACTTCGGTCGCGGGCTTGGCGCCGAAGCCGATCACCGTCACCCGATAGCAATAGCTTGGCGCGGCGCCGGCCGAGGCGTCCTCCCCCGGCTGGTGGCACTCGGTGCGCTCGATCAGGTAACGCGGCTTCTTGAACGGCAGAAAGCCTTGCCCCGTCTGCATCGCCGCCCCCGTGCTGGCGCCGTACTCGGTCGTGCAAGCGCCACCGTCGGCAGCGCCTGACAGATCGACCCGCTGCCATACCGGCGCGCCGCCGCAAGCCGGGTCGACGACCTTGGCCGTCCCTTGCTGAATGTCGCGCTCCGCATCCGCCAACGCATCCTCCGCCGCCTGAAACGCCACGTCCCGATCGCGCTCGCCACGCGCCGCCTTCTCGCCCTGCAAACTGAGCTGCGCCGCCGAAACGCCCAGCAACATCACCAGTATCAGCATCAGCAAACACACCAACAACGCCACGCCGCGTTCGCGTCCCACCCCGCTCCGCGCCGCCATCGTCAGCCGCTCCTGTTGCGCAGCGCCACCGTCATCCCGAACACGCGCCGCGCCCGCCATCGTTGCGACTCGGGGAAGATGCCTTCCGCCACGCGCACGCCCAGGTCGTCGCCATGGCCGTCGGAATACGCCGGCCCGAACAAATCGAACCGCCGCGCCACCCTGTCGGCGCGGGTGTTGTTCTCGCCGTGCAGGAGCAACGCGAGCTTGACGCTGCAGACGCGCTTCCAGTGCGTCTTGCGGTGCAGATCGCGCCGCAGTTCGTCGGGCGTGGCGCCCACCAGGGCCAGCCCGGCGTCCATGGCGTTGATAGCGCTGGCGTTGACGAATGTGTTGGGAACGCCGTCGGCCGGCTCGTCGCTATCGAGGCCGTACAACACCTGGAAGGAATCGACGCCGCGCACGATCGCGTCCGCGCCCCAGCCGGCGGCGCTGCGATATTTGCAGCGCAGTTCCGGCTCGCCGCCGGCGTCGGCGGCGACATAGAAAATGCTCCAACCGCGTTCTACCGTGGCCGACGGCGCGCCCACGCCGAAGCCGGCGCAATTGAGGCTGGAGCCGTCGCCGTT
>DATMSN010000425.1:0-1622 GCA_035565375.1 Duganella sp.
GCCTTGATCTTCTTGAAGTCCACCGCGAACGTGCCGTCGCCGTGCGACACGAAGCCGCCCTTGTCGAGCAGATAATTGACCTGGATCGCCATGCCGCGCGCGTGCGAGTCGGTCAGGCCGAAGTGCAGGGTGCGGAAAGCCGACGCCAGGAACGTCGTGTACAGCTTGCGCTCGGCCGCCTCGCCCTGCCCCAGCGTGCCGGCCAACTGGCCCTTGTCCATCATGTAGGCCAGCGCGTACAGGCCGGTGATGTCGGCCTTGGCCTCCTCGATGGTCGAATAGGCATCCTTCAGGTCCTGGCGCGGCGTCGATTCCTTGCCGTCGGCCTTGGTGATGTGCGGCCCCAGCCCGTGCGTGATTTCATGCGCGAGGATGTGCGTGAAGAACGAGTCGAAATCGACATCCTTCTGGTCCGCCGGCTTGAGCACCAGTTTGGAGATCGGCGTCAACGTCGACTTGAACTTGGCTTGCTGCACGTTCTTGAGCATCACGCGCTTGGAGCCGCGCTGGCTGATGATGCGCTCGTCGTTGGGCAGGTTATAGGCGGCCGTCTGCACGCCCATGTTGCCGTCGCCGGCGCCATAGACCTGGTTGACCACCACCATCGGCGCGATGGCGCCGACCTTGGGATTGCGGTACTGCGCGTCGAGCGGCAGGTTATCCTCCAGCTCCTGCATGTGCTTGGCGAAGAAGTCGAGCTTTTGCGTCTCCTTCTGGTCGCGGATGTTGACGTAGGCCTCGAACGCGGCCTTGTAGCCGAACAGCTCATCGTTATAGGTCTCGTACGGGCCGATGGTGACGTCGACCGGCGCGTCCAGGTCCATCCAGGCGAAGTCGGACGCGAGGTAGTCGTTGCTCAGGAAAGCGTCGGCGCGCAGCTCGAGGAATTTCCTCAGCGACGCGTTGTCGGTGGCGGCGGCGGCCTGCCTGAGCAGCGCGGCGGCCTGCTGCAGCTCGACCTTGTATTCGTCCGAGTATTTGACGGTGGTGAACTGGCCGTCGGCGTTGCGGCGGATCGCCGTGAAGAACCACTGCGCCTGTTCCTTGTCGATGGCCGGCAAGGCGTTCATCCAGGTTTCCAGCTGCGCCTTGCTGGCGTCGGCCGGATAGAAGTTGCCCCCCTCGGGCTTCTTGGCGGGGATCTTGATGCCGTCGATCTCGGCCGGCAGGAACGATTCGTGATCGTCCAGGATCGACCACGGGCCCTTGTTGAGCCAGAAGTAGCCCAGGCGGGCCTGGCCCAGCGGGCTCTTGTCCTTCTTCAGCGCGGCCCACAGCGCCTCGTTGCCGGCCCAGCGCTGGCGCAGCTGCAGCACATCGATGATCTTGGCCGCCTCGATCAGTTTGGCGATGGCCTTCTTGTCGCCGGCGGAGAGTTTGGCGGTGTCGGCGGTCAGCGCGATCGGCGCGTAACGCTTGCTCATTTTGTTCAAGTCGGCCAGGTCGGCCGGCGCGGCGTGGGCGGCGGCGCAAGCGAGCGTCAACGCCAATGGGAGCAGGATTTTTTTCATTCGAACCTCGGGTGGAGTGAGGTCCACATTGTAATCCACCCGCACCCCGCGCTACTTGGCCGCCGTGCCGGTGTTGGCGGCGGCGGGCGCGTTTGCCGCGCGCGTGGCGCG
>DATMSN010000426.1:0-3080 GCA_035565375.1 Duganella sp.
CCGATCTGGCGGACGGCGACGGCGACTGGATACGGCTGTCGTATGCCGACGTGCTGAAACGCGCGCGCAGCATCGGCCAGGCGCTGCTCGACCGCGGCCTGTCGGCCGAACGTCCGCTGGTGATCCTGTCCGGTAACGACCTGGAACACTTCCAGCTCGCGCTGGGCGCCATGTACGCCGGCATTCCGTATGCGCCGGTGTCGCCCTCGTATTCGCTGGTGGCGGCCGATTTCACCAAGCTGTCGGAGATGCTGGCCAAGCTGACGCCGGGCGCGCTGTTCGCGTCGGACGGCGCCGCATACAGCCGCGCCATCGTCGCGGTGATGCCGGCGGACGCGGAGCTGATACTGGCCACCGGCGAAGTGCCCGGCCGCCAGGCCACCAGCTTCCAGTCGCTGCTCGAGGTCACGCCGTCGAGCGTCGAGGCGGCGCATGCGGCCGTCGGCGTCGACACGGTGGCCAAGTTCCTGTTCACCTCCGGCTCGATCAAGAAGCCGAAGGCCGTCACCACCACCCACGGCATGTTGTGCAGCAACCAGCAGATGCTGCTGCAAACCTTTCCGTTCATGGGCGACGAGCCGCCGGTGCTGCTGGACTGGCTGCCATGGAACCACACCTTCGGCGGCAGCCACAATGTCGGCATCGTGCTGTATAACGGCGGCACGCTTTATCTGGACGACGGCAAGCCGACCCCGCGCGACTTTCCGACCACGCTGAGGAACCTGCGCGAGATCGCGCCGACGATGTATTTCAATATCCCGAAAGGGTTCGAGATGCTGACCGACGCGATGAAGACCGACGCCCGCTTGAGCGCCAACTTCTTCTCGCGCGTGAAGCTGTTCCTGTGCGCCGGCGCCGGCCTGTCGCAGGCGGCGTGGGATCGGCTGGACAACGCCGCCATCGCCGAAACCGGCGAGTCGGTGCGCATCATCACGGGGCTGGGCATGACGGAGACGTCGCCGTCTTGCACCTTCGGCACCGGCTCCATCATCAAGGCGGGCTACGTCGGCGTACCGGCGCCGGGCTGCAAGGTCAAGCTGGTGCCGTTCGGCGACAAGCTCGAAGCACGCTTCCACGGCCCGCACGTGATGCCCGGCTACTGGCGCGCGCCGGACCTGAACGCCGCCGTCTTCGACGAGGACGGGTACTACCGCACCGGCGACGCCCTGCGCTTCGTCGATCCGGACAGGCCGGAACTGGGCTTCATGTTCGACGGCCGCATCGCCGAGGACTTCAAACTGAGCACCGGCACCTTCGTCAGCGTCGGCCCGCTGCGGGCGAAGGTGATCAGCGCCGCCGCGCCGTACGTGCTCGACGCGGTGGTCACCGGCATCGACCGCAGCGCCATCGGGCTGCTGCTGTTCCCGCGCATGGAGCATTGCACGGCGCTGTCGGGACTCGGCGCCGACGCCAGCGCGGCCGAGGTGCTGGCCAGCGCGCCGGTGCGGGCCTGCTTCGAGCGTCTGCTCAAGGTGCTCAACCAGGACGCCAGCGGCTCCTCGATGCGCATCGACCGGCTGCTGCTGCTGCCCGAACCGCCGTCCGTCGATCATCGGGAGATGACCGACAAGGGTTCGATCAACCAATCGGCGGTGCTGACACGGCGGGCGGCAATCGTCGATGCGCTGTATGAAGGCACCGATCCACAAGTAATCATCGCTGCATAAACTAAAAAAGACGGAGACAAGCAATGAAACTTAAAAAACTGGCCAATATCGGCGTGGTCATCGGCGTGGCCGCGTTCGGCAGCATGAACGCGGCGCAGGCGCAGGACACCATCAAGGTCGGCGTCATCGCCGCGCTGACCGGGCCTTTCGCCAACACCGGCAAGCCGTTCGAGGATGGCATCAAGACCTATATGCAGCAGCACGGCGCCAGCGTGGCCGGCAAAAAGATCGAGATCATCTACCGCGACGACGGCGGCACCAACGCCGACATGTCCAAGCGCGCGGCCCAGGAGCTGATCGCGCGCGACAAGGTCAGCTTCCTGATCGGCTTCTCGCTCACGCCCAGCGCGCTGGCGGTGGCGCCGATCGCCACCCAGGCCAAGATCCCGATGATCGTCATGAACGCCGTCACCACCGGCATCACCGCCAAATCGCCGTACATGCTGCGCACCAGTATGACGATGCAGCAGATGACCGAGCCTTTCGGCACCTGGACCGCCCAGAACAAGGTCGGCAAGGTGTACACGCTGGTGAGCGACTACAGCACCGGCATCGATGCCGAAGCGCGCTTCGGCAAGGGCTTCACCGCCGCCGGCGGCAAACTGGTTGGCTCGTCGCGCGTGCCGCTGGCCAATCCGGACTACTCGCCGTTCATCCAGCGCATCAAGGACGAGAAGCCGGACGCGCTGTTCTTCTTCGCCCCCGGCGCCGAGGACGGCACCGCCCTGCTCAAGGCCTTCAGCGACAAGGGCCTGGACAAGGCCGGCATCAAGTTCCTCGGCGTGGGCGACATGACCAGCGACTCGCCGACGCTGGAAGCGCTGGGCGAGCGCGCGCTGGGCGCCATCACGGTGCTGAACTACTCGACGGCGCTCGACAACGCGGCCAACAAGTCCTTCCTGGCCGCCTACGCCGCCGCCCTGCCGAACGCCCGGCCGCCGACCTTCGTCACCGTGGCCGCGTATGACACCATGGCCATGCTGTACGAAACCATCCGCAAGCTGAACGGCACAGTGACCGGCGACGCCGCCATGAAGGTGTTGTCGGGCATGAAGCTGGACAGCCCGCGCGGCCCGATCAGCATCGACCCGGCCTCGCGCGACATCGTGCAGAACATGTACATCCGCGAAGTCAAGAAGGTCAACGGCAAGCTGGTCAACCAGCCGATCGGCACGCTGAAGGACGTGATGCCGAACTAAGCTTGTCACGCAGCACCGCCCCACCCCGCTTTACCCCGCTTTACCCCAACCGGGTCCCGACGCAGCCATCAGAACGCTGCGCGGGGTCCGTTCGTCCATCGCTTTACAAGAACAGAGGAGACAACTCGCATGAAAAGCCGCGACACCATATTATCCATCCCCCAACTCGCCGCCGCCACCACGGCGGCGCTGCTGCTGAGCGCCTGTGCCGGCG
>DATMSN010000427.1:0-2849 GCA_035565375.1 Duganella sp.
GTGGATGTACAGCGACAGCGGCGGCAGCGACTGCAGGTTCAGCGAGCCGCCTTGCAGGTACTTGGCGGCGACGCCGGCCGCTTCGCTGATGTCGGTGGCCGGCTTGGCCGCGGCGCTTTTGGCGCCGACGATTTTGATCGGGATCATTTGAGCTTCTCTACCAGCGCGCGCAGGGCCTGGCCGCGATGCGACAGCGCGTTCTTTTCCCCGGAGCTCAGCTCGGCCGCGCACTTGCCCAGCGCCGGGATGAAGAAGTGCGGATCGTAGCCGAAGCCGCCGGCGCCGCGCGGCGTGGCGATCATCTCGCCGTTCCAGCGGCCGTCGGCGATGACCGGCTGCGGATCGTCGGGGTGGCGCACGAACACCAGCACGCAATAGTAGTAGGCCGATTTGTCGGCGTGCGCGGCCAGGTCGGCGATCATTTTTTCGTTGTTGCGGGCGTCCGATTTCGGCTCGCCGGCGTAGCGCGCGGAATACACGCCGGGGGCGCCGCCCAGCGCGTTGACGCACACGCCGGAATCGTCCGCCAGCGCGGGCAAGCCGGTCAGGCGCGACGCGTGGCGCGCCTTGCGCAGTGCATTTTCGACAAAAGTATGAAAAGGCTCATCGGTCTCCGGCACGCCGAACTCGCCCTGCGCGTGGACGGCAAAGCCCACGGTGGACAGCAATTCGTTGAATTCCTTCAGTTTGCCGGCGTTGTTGGAGGCGAGGATCAGGCGTTGGGTCATGGTGTGGGCTGCGATCGAGTGGTGCGGAGAAGGCGACATTGTAAACCTTTTGCCGCCGCCCCACCCGGCGCTAGGGCACCAGCAGCGACTGGATCTCCGGCCTCAGGTAGTTTTCCAGCGAGACCATCACGGCGTCGGTGACGATGTCGCGCTCCTTGACGGGCGCGCCCCTGGCCGCCGCGATCGCCGCCTTCATGCCGCGATAACCCATCTGGCGCGGGTTCTGCAGCACCAGGCCGTGGATTTCCCGCTTCTTCAGGCCTTCGAGCAGAAAATCGCTGGTGTCGAAGCCGATCACCTTGATCTTGCCGGCCTGGCCGGTTTGCCGCAGCGCGCGCAGCATGCCGTCGCTGGCCGACTCGTTGACGGCGAAGACGGCATCGATGCGCGGATGCCTGGTCAGCGCCGCCAACCCGGCGCGGGACACCTTGCCGCGGGTGCCGCCGCCGTATTCGTCGACGACGGCGATGCGCGGCGCGTTCTTGGCCAGATAGTTGACGAAGCCGTTGGCGCGGTCATCGGTCGACCCGCTGCCGGCGATGGTGCGCATCACCAGCACCGTGCCCTGCCCGTTGAGCAGCGACACCATGCGCTCGGCGGCGAGCCGGCCGGCGGCGTGGTTGTCGGTGCCGACGAAGTTGGTGTGCCAGGAGCCGCCCAGCGCGGAGTCGACGACGACGATCTTCACGCCCAGCGCCGCCGCCTTGCGGATCGGGTCCATCAGGCGTACCCGGTCGGTCGGCACGATAATGATGGCGTCGACGTCCGCCCTCGAGTACAGGCGCAGGATGTCGATCTGCGAATCGATGTCGTCGTTGTGGGCCGGGCCGCGCCAGGTCAGGTCGACGCCGCCGTCCTCCCGCACCGCCTTGTCGACGCCCTGGCGCATGAAGGTCCAGAAATCCTGGTCGCGCGACTTCGGGATGAAGACGATGTTCAACTCTTTGCAAAACGCCGCCAACGGCCAGCCGCCCAGACAAATAGCGCACAATAGCAGCACCAACGGCCACTTTCTCATCCAAGTCCCCTCCGCCACGACGCGAAATGCCTTAAGCGATGCCCAGCACCTGCTTTTGCAACTTGATCAAATCGGCGATGCCGCCCTGCGCCAGATCGAGCAGCCGGTTCATGCCGGCGCGGTCGAACGCCGCGCCCTCGGCCGTGCCCTGCACCTCGATGAAGTGGCCGGCGTCGTTCATCACCACGTTCATATCGGTGTCGCAGCTGGAATCCTCGACATAGTCCAGGTCCAGCACCGGCACGCCCTGGTACACGCCGACCGAGATCGCCGCCACAAAGCCCTTGAGCGGAATGGCCGGCACGGCGCCGCCCGCGACCAGCTTGGAGAACGCGTCGTGGGCGGCGACCATGGCGCCGGTGATCGAGGCGGTGCGGGTGCCGCCGTCGGCCTGGATCACATCGCAATCGAGGTGCAAGGTGCGCTCGCCGAACGCCTGCAGGTCGAAGGCGGCGCGCAGCGAACGGCCGATCAGGCGCTGGATTTCCTGCGTGCGGCCCGACTGCTTGCCGCGCGCGGCCTCGCGGTCCATGCGGGTGTGCGTCGAGCGCGGCAGCATGCCGTATTCGGCCGTCATCCAGCCCTGGCCCTTACCCTTCAGGAAGCCCGGCACCTTGTCCTCGATGCTGGCGGTGCAGATCACCTTGGTGTCGCCGCATTCGATCAGCACCGAGCCTTCGGCGTGCTTGGTGTAGTCGCGGGTCAGGCGCAGCGTGCGCAGCGCGTCGACGGCGCGGCCGCCGGGGCGGGCGAAGGTGGGCGAGGCTAGGGTCATTCGGTGTCCTTTGAAGATTGTTTGAGAACTTGTTCGACGATTATCCGGGAATTACTTGAGTATGCGGGAGGATTTCTCGATCGCCCCGCGAATCTCCGCGATGGCCTTTTCGATTTCATCGTCGTCGAAGGCGGCATCGGCGTCGGAGCGCAGCTCCACCGGAGCGCCCTGGATGGTGGTGCTGTGCAGGTCCTGCGGCAGCGCCTCGGTCGAGATCACCGTCGGCATCCCGTCCGCCGTCATGGCGTCCACGTCGTCGGCCGCCGAACTGCCCTGCCACATGATGGCCAGCGCGGTGACGTTGTCGCCGCCCTCGCCGGCCGCCTCC
>DATMSN010000428.1:0-2418 GCA_035565375.1 Duganella sp.
GCGCTGGCCGCGCGCGTGATCCGGCCGGACGCCAGGGTCAAGGCGGAGTGGCTGGCCACCATCGGCGATTTGCAGACCAAGCTGCCGTTTTCCAAGGTCCGCGCGGCGATGGCGGTCATGTATCCGGCCGGCCAGCACGCCCTGAGCGAACTGAGCGCGCAGCAACGCCTGGACACGCTGGGGCGGGTCGACCAGGCCGCCGGCCCGGTGTTCATGCGGGCCTACGCGCAGACGATGATACCGGCGGCGTGCACGCCGGCCAGCGTCGCGCGCCTGCAAGCGGCGATTGTTAAATTACCGGACTTGTCGACCGGCACTAAACGTTCTCTTTTGGTAGCACACCAGGAGGATGCCCGTTGTGTTGCCATTAAGAAATCTATGACAATATTTTAATTGCCGCGCCGTTTCGCGGGAAAGCCAGCCATGCGGCTGGCTTTTTTTTCGGCGGCGCGCTTTGCCGGAGGATGCCGGCGACTAGCGGCGCGGTAGAAGGAAGATGTCGGGAATTACTTCATTTGCTTAGCTTTTTCGGAAACACGTGGCTGCATTCCTTCGAAGCCACTTTTGTAAAAGAACAACACAAAAATGATCAAATTTGCACAGTTGCATGACAACTTGATGACGTCGCTTTCATAGCGGAACAAATATTTTATTCGGCAATTATTTGTAAGAAGGAAATAATGATTGGCCATCTTCGGTTACCCGAATTGTGTTGTTTGTTTATATTCATTGTTACCTACAAAAAGTAGACAAAGGTTCCGGCAGGCATCATCCATGCGGACCACGGCGCCATTACTTCACCAAAAGGGCAGTGAAATGAACCACTTCAAGCAAGCGCAATTGAAAAAAATCACCGGCGCCGCTCTCGGCGCCCTTGCGCTGATGAGCGCCACGCCAGCCATGGCTGCCGTGATCGATTTCGAATCCATCGGGCCGTCGATCTACGGCGGCACCGAGACCCTGAGCGAGGCCGGCTACACGATGACCGTGATCGACACGCCGGCCGCCGGTCCCGCCGGCACCGGCCTGGCCGGCGCCGTCGGCAACGGCGCCGATCCGTACCTGTGCGCGGTCGCGGCCTGTCCGACCGGCAACGCCAGCAACTTCTACCTGGGCCTCAACGATGGCAGCCTGAGGGTGGCGCGCGGCGACCACGCGGCGTTCCAGGTGTCGAGCATCGACTACGCCTTCCTGGCGCCGGTCGGCGGCCTGCCCAGCTATTCCTATGGCCAGCTGACCTTGCTGGGCACGCGCGCCGACGGCGGCACCATCTCGGTCGCCTACGATTTCCCCTTGCTCGACGCGTCGGGCAGCTCGCCGTTCCGCACCACCGTCCTGACGGCCTTCGGCAACATCGGCCTGCGCAGCCTGGTCATCAGCTCCTGCCTGTTCGACGGCGCCGGTGGCTGTTACAGCCCGCTGGCCGGCGCGGAAAACCAGGCGCAGTTCGCCTTCGACAACCTGAACCTGAATGCCGTCGGCCCCGTGGCCCCGGTGCCGGAGCCGGAAACCTACGCCATGCTCGGCCTCGGCCTGGGCCTGGTTGGCCTGCTGTCGCGCCGCCGCGCCAAGGCGGGAACCCAAGCCGCCGCCGCCACGATCAACGCCTGAGCAAGGAAACACCACATGAAACTCCGTCCTATTTCCGCCGCCGTCCTGACCCTGGCCGCCCTGTTGAGCGCGGCCGCCCCGGCGCACGCCGAGGCCGAGCGCCGCTCCTACATCGTCCAGCTGACCGACAAGCCGGTCGCCACCTACACCGGCCAAGTCGCCGGCCTGGCCGCGACGATGCCGGCCCAGGGCCAGCGCCTCAACGTCGACGCCGCCGCCGTGCAGGCCTACATGAGCTACCTGGACACCAAGCAGAGCGCCGTCATCAGCACCATCAACGCCGCCGACATCACCCATAAATACGACGTCGTCTTCAACGGCTTCGCCGCCATGCTGACCGACGACGAGGTGCGCGCGCTCAAGAAGAACAGCGGCGTGGCCGCCATCACGGCCGACTCCATCATGGAACTCGACACCAGCTACACGCCGACCTTCCTCGGCCTGGACCAGGCCGGCGGCCTGTGGCAGCAGCTGGGCGGCAAGGGCGCCGCCGGCGAGAACATCATCATCGGCATCGTCGACGGCGGCATTTGGCCGGAGAACCCGAGCTACGCCGACCGCGTCGACGGCAACGGCAACCCCAGCCACAGCGGCTCGACCGTGGTGTACGACGCGCCGCCGGCCAGCTGGAAGGGCGCGTGCGACGCCGGCGAGGGCTTCAGCGTCGCCGATTGCAACAACAAGCTGATCGGCGCGCGCTACTACAAGCCGGCCAACCAGCAATTGCACTGGACCGAGTTCCTGTCGGCGCGCGATTCGGTGGCCGGCGCCGAGGGCCACGGCGGCCACGGCAGCCACACGTCGAGC
>DATMSN010000429.1:0-7443 GCA_035565375.1 Duganella sp.
GCCGCCCTGAAACGACGCGCCACATCCTTGGGGTTTGAACTAAACCCGAGATCGCCAAATCCGTCTAATGGCAACGTTCACGGTTTGGTTACTTGAGAGGCGGAACGCCGTAATCGGCCATGTATGAGCCGCCGACGGAGCACACATGGCCGATTACGCTGCGCTAATCCGCCCTACGTGTCTCCGTGGTGTCGTGGCTCCGTGGTGTCGCGGTCAGCGCTTTTTACACCAGCTTGGCCGAGTGCTCGCGCGTGGCGTGGAACTTGAGCTTCGGCCAGCGCTCCTCCGTCAGCCGCAAATTGACGCTGGACGTGGCCAGGTACGCCATGTTGCCGGCGGCGTCGTACGCGACATTGTGACCGAGCGCGTTCTCGAAGTCGGCCAGGGCCTTCTTGTCGTCGCTCGATATCCAGCGCGCGCTGCTGATGCTGGTGCCCTCGAATACGGCGTCCACGCCATATTCGTTCAGCAGGCGGCTCGCCACCACCTCGAACTGCAGCACGCCGACCGCGCCCAGTACCAGCTCGCCGCCCTGCACCGGCTTGAAGACCTGCACCGCGCCCTCCTCGCCCAGTTGCTGCAGGCCCTTGTGCAATTGCTTGATCTTGAGCGGGTTGCGGATCCGCACCGAGCGGAAAAAGTCCGGCGCGAAGTACGGGATCCCCGTGAACGTCAACAACTCGCCCTCGGAGAACGAGTCGCCGATCTGCATGTTGCCGTGGTTCGGCAGGCCGATGATGTCGCCGGCGTACGCCTCCTCCACCTGCTCGCGCGACGACGCCATGAACGTCACCACCGACGAGACCTTGATCTCGCGCCCCAGGCGCAGATGCTTGACCTTCATGCCGCGCTCGAAACGTCCCGAGCACACGCGCAGGAAGGCGATGCGGTCGCGGTGCGCCGGGTCCATGTTGGCCTGGATCTTGAACACGAAGCCGGTGAACGGCTGCTCCTTCGGATCGACCGAACGCACCGTGGCGTCGCGCTCGCGCGGCGCCGGCGCCCAGTCGACCAGCGCCGACAGGATCTCGCGCACGCCGAAGTTGTTGATCGCCGAACCGAAGAACACCGGCGTCTGCACGCCCGACAGGAACTGCTCCAGGTCGAACGGATGCGAGGCGCCGTTGACCAGCTCCACTTCCATGCGCAACTGGTCCATCTCCAGCGGGAACATCTCCTGCAGGCGCGGATTGTCGATGCCCTTGATGATCTCGAAGGCGCCGTCGGCCTTCTCCTCGCCGGCCTTGAACAGCATGATCTCGTCGTTGAGCAGGTGGTACACGCCGCGGAAGTTCTTGCCCATGCCGATCGGCCAGGTCACCGGCGCGCATTGGATCTTGAGCACAGATTCGAGCTCGTCGAGCAGCTCGAGCGGATCGCGCGTCTCGCGGTCCATCTTGTTCATGAAGGTGACGATCGGCGTGTTGCGCATGCGGCAGACGGCCAGCAGCTTGATGGTCTGCGCCTCCACGCCCTTGGCGGCGTCGATCACCATCAGCGCCGAGTCGACCGCCGTCAGCACCCGGTAGGTGTCTTCCGAGAAGTCCTGGTGGCCCGGCGTGTCGAGCAGGTTGACCACGTGGTCGCGGAATTCGAACTGCATCACCGACGAGGCGACCGAGATGCCGCGCTGCTTCTCGATCTCCATCCAGTCCGAGGTCGCGTGGCGGCCCGACTTACGCGCCTTGACGGTGCCGGCCATCTGGATCGCGCCCGAGAACAGCAGCAGCTTTTCGGTCAGCGTGGTTTTACCCGCGTCCGGGTGGGAGATGATGCCGAAGGTGCGGCGGCGCTGCACTTCGCGCGCGATCAGCGCCGGCGTTTTGGCGCTGGCCACCGGGGCGGCGTCGTCGTTATTTTCGGGTATTGCGGTGTCGATATCGTTGACCATGTGTGCGCGATCTAAGGCGGTTCTGCAAAACCCTCGATTTTACCGGCAGTTGGCCCCGCCGTGTGAATTGTTTGGCGCCGCCGCCGCGCCAAAACCCCGGTTTATTCCCCTTTGACGCGGCGCCAGCCCACCCGGTGCGCCTCCGCCCCCACCTCCTCCTGGCCGTCGTTGTTGACTTTTCGGCCATCGGCCAGGGTGGTGATCAGCTTTAACTGGCCGTTCGGCAGGCGCACGATGATGAAACCGACCGCCGCCGAGGTGTTCGACAAGGTGATGCCGGCCGGGCGGGTGCCGATCGCCTGGCCGTTGCAGACGTTGACCTGATACAGATTGCTCGAGCCGCCCACCGAGCATGACGACGAGGACGTCGGCAGGTTGGTCACCACGTTGGCCACCCCGCTGACGATCTGCGGGTCCAGGTTCATGCGCTCGCCCGGCACCAGCGCCCAGTCGAAGAACCAGCCGTCCTTTTGCGTCAGGTCGACCGGGTTGCTGGTGATCGCGTAGCTGTTGGTGTTGCTGCTCGATCCGAGCAGGCTGAGGGTCTGCTGCACCATCGTCGCGCCGCGGATGTCGCCGATCGTCGCGCCACTGTCCTTGAGCAGATACAGGCTCTGGATCGCGGTGTTGGTGGTGTCCGGGATGTCGAGCAGGCGCCCGGTGCCGTACAACACCACGCGCACGCCCTGCACGCTGGTGGTCGTCACGCCGCCCGTGGTGGAGGTGGTCGGCACGCCGCACATCGTCACGTCCGGCCGGGTGGTGATCGGCTTGTTGACGCCGGCGTCGCCCATCTTGAGCACCGACACCGCGCCGCTGTCGGCGGTCAGGTCGAAGCGCCACATCTGGCCCTGGTTGTCGCCGCCGTAGACATAGGTCGCGCGCGGGTCGGCGGTGGGATCGTCGGAGATGGCGGTGATCTTGGCCAGCCCGGACGGCGTGGCGGTGTCGCCGGAATTGGTGCCCACCTTCTTGAGCAGCTCGCCGGTGTAGGCGTCCAGGATGTACAGGTAGCCCTTGCCGTCGCCGCCGCTGACGCCGTCCGTGCCGGTGATGTTGTTGTAGCCGGAGGTCAGGAACACCACCCAGCGGCCGTCGGCCAGCGTACCGAACTGCGGATTGCCGAAGGTCAGCCCCAGGTCGGGATCGTTGAGCGCGCACACGGCCGGGTCGGCGCAGAACTCCCACAGCTGCTTGGGCGCGGCGCCGGTGTCGGTGATGTCGAGCGCGTAGTAGCCGCGGCCGCCGCCGTTCAGGCCGGCGACCAGGATGGTCTTCCACTGCTTGCCGGACGCCGTGGCCACCTTGACGTCGGCCACCTCGGGCGAGCCGTCGGTGGTGTACTGGTGGTTGGTGCCGTAGGTGGTGCTGGCCAGCGCCGGCAGCTTTTTCATCGTGATGCGCGGCACGTAGGCCCACACCTCGTCGCCGTTGCCGGCGTTGAAGGCGTGCAGCATGCCGTCGTTGGCGGCGGTGTACACGGTGCCGGCGCGGTAGGACGGGCTGTCCGGGTTGCCGTACTTGTCCTTGAAGGCGTCGTAGTCGGCGTCCGGGTAGTCGGCCAGCGGCGCGCGCACGAAGGCCGGCTTGGACGAGGCGATATCGCCCAGCACGATCGGAATCGGCCCGCTGGCGCCGCTCGGCGTGTTGGTCGTCAGCGTGTAGGCGCGGAACAGGTTGTCGTCGGCGTACTGTTGCTGGCCGCGCAGCCAGTTCACCATGTTGTTGCCGTCGTTGACGATGGCCTTGTCGGCGGCCGACAGCAAGGTGCACTGGTTCAGCGCCGCGCATTTGTTGCTGAACCAGCCGGCGGTGATGCCGCTCATGTTGGCGAAGCGGAAATCGAGCAGGTCGGCGCCGGCCGCGCCGGTCGGACTGGGCATGTAGATGCGGCGCGTGTCGGTGCTGCTGGCGACGCGCTTGCCCAGCGTGTCGCTGGTGGTCCACAGCGGCGCCGAATTGACGCTGCCGTCGGTGATGTCGATCTTCTGGTCGGACAGCTCGCCATACCATTTCACGGTGGTGAAGGTGTCGGAGAAGATATCGTTGTCGGTGCGGGTGATGTTCGGCGTCGAGGTCGCGGCGGCGGCGGCGGCGCCGGTGCGCACCTGCATGTTCGACAGCGCCTCGCTCAAGCCGCTGACCACGTCCTTGGGCTCCTGCGCGCTGAAATACTTGCCATGGCCGTTGATGGCGGCGTGCCACAGGTCGTCGACCCGCTCCTGGACGGTGCTGGCGGTGCTGGTCGTGTTGGGGTCGGGCCACACATAGGCGCCGTTGCCGTTCCACGGGCAGCCGCTGGTGGCGCCGGTGATCAGGTTGTAGAAGTCGCCGCCGGCCTTGGCCGCGGTGTCGTAGTTCGGCTCGTAGGTCATCACGCCGTCCACGCCCAGGCCCAGGGTGTAGGTGTTCATGTGCAGGTGGGTGTTCTCGCCGGCGCCGGCCGGCACCGAGCCGGGACGCGTCATGTCCGGCTCCAGCGCCGGGCGCAGCGACACCGTGGCGCTGCTCGAACCGCCGTTGTACCAGTGCAGCGCCACGTCCGAGATCGACGGCTGCGACTGCGCCCTGGCGTCCACGCAGCCGCGCGCCTGGGTGCAGAAGCGCGACGGGTTCTCCACGTTGTCGTT
The DNA here is from genome assembly GCA_035565375.1 of Duganella sp. Taxonomy (GTDB): domain Bacteria; phylum Pseudomonadota; class Gammaproteobacteria; order Burkholderiales; family Burkholderiaceae_D; genus Rugamonas. The sequence goes on from DATMSN010000429.1 coordinate 4,522, forward strand.
GTTGACCACGTTGTTGGTCGAGCTGCCGTTCCAGTAGCCGTCGGTGGTCAGTATCATGAAGTTTTGCTGGCAAGGGTATTGCACCACCTCCTGGCCGGCGCCGTAGTCGTACGGCGCCAGGTTGGCGAACATGCGCCCGACGTTGTCCATCGCCGTGCGGATCGGCGTCGAGCCGGAGGTGGTGGTGTTGTACAGGTTGTCATACCAGGTGGCGCGCGGGCCGCCGGCGAAGTCGGCCGGCTTCTGGTCGATCGCTTGGCCGGCGCCGGCGCTCGACAGCCTCACGTAGCCGACCTTGTAGTTGCCGGTGATGGCCGAGAACGCCAGGCCGACCGAGGTCTTCATCATTTGCAGGCGGCTCTTGTAATACACATACCAGTTGGCGAAGTTGGTCATCTCCTCGTCGTAGGTGCAGCTGGTGGCGCCGCCGCAATCGGTGCGGTCGCTGCCCTTCGGATAGGTCTGGCCGCTGACGATGTTGACGCGCACGAAAGGATTGGGCGCGCCCGAGCCGGCCGAGATGGCCGCCGTCGACGTCGGAATGCCGTCGTTGACGGCCGCCTGGTAGCCGCCGGTGGCGCCGCGCGTCCAGCTGACGCCGCCCTGGTTGTCCATCGTGAAATTGCTGATCGCGGCGCTGTTCGACGTCGCGCCGTAGTCCAGCAGGCAGACGCTGGTGTTGGTCAACCCCGGGCACAGCGTGCTGCCGCCGAGATAGGCGCGGATGGTGCCGCCCACGCCGATGCGGGTGGCCAGCGCGTTGGCCACGTAGCTCTGGCTGCGGTTGGCGCCCATGTTGAGGTAGCTCGGATTGCTGCTGCTGGTGCCGCCGACCAGGGTCGTCGTCCCCAGCGCCAGGTTGCGGAGGATGGCGTTCTGGTTGTTGCCGGTGGCGGCATTGCTGGTGCCGGTGAAGGTGATCACCGACTTGGCCGGCACCATCGCGCTGGCCACCACCTGCGGCGCGGTCACCGTCAGCCCCCAGCCGGCCCGCGAGGCGTCGCTGGTGACGACGCAGCCGCTGACGGTTTTCGGCGTGCCGGTGCACGTGACCGGCACCACGGCGACGATGTTGTCGGCCGCCAGGGTGATGCCGAACACGCTGCAGGCGGGCACGCTCGACTGGCTGATCGGCGTGCGCACGCAGGCGTACATCTGTTTTTGCGTGGGGTTGCTGGTGGCGATGATGTTGGCGGCCAGCGCGCTGGCCACCGTCTGCTGCTTGAGCAAGGTGTTGGTGCCGCTGGCGGCGGTGATGGTGGCGTTGGTGATGGTGGTCTGCACGTTGGCCGCGTCGGTCAGGGTGACGCTGGTGATGGTCATCGCCGTCGCCGTGGCCGAGGCGCCGATGGCGATGGTGCCATAGGCGGCCACCGCCCCGGCCGGCGCCGAATAGCTCGGGTAGATGAACGAGCCGACGCGTTTGCCCTGGCACCGCGTCAACAGCCGGTCGCTGCACCAGCGCACCTTCACCGGCACCGGATAGCCGGCCGGCGCCGTCGCCCCGACCGAGGTCGACTGGCAAACCTTCATCGTCTCGTCGGTGCAGAACTGGCCGACGCCGATGGTGTAGTAATACGGGCCGGTGGTGACCGCGCTGGCGGTCTGGTAGGTCGCGTCCGGATAGGTGTAGCTGGCGGTGTTGCTCTTGCAGGTGCCGCCGGAGCACCAGCGCAGATCCGGGAAGCCGGTCACCAGGTTGAGGTTGGCGGTGACGGACGCGCCGGCCAGGTCGCGCTTGCTGACGCCGAAGCCGTCGCCGCTGACCGAGGTCCAATCGACCGTGTTGGCGCGGTTCTGTTCCGGATAAAAGCTGCCGTCGGCCTTGATCGGCACCGAGTAGCGGATCTTCGGATTGTAGTACTGCTTGTTGAAGTCCGGGCTCATGAACGGCGGGTGGCCGACCGCGCACGCGGTGATGCCGGCCTGCAAGGTCGCGCCGCTGCGGCACAGGTTGTCGTTGACGTAGTCCGGCGTGTAGGTCTGGTCCATCGAGCCGGAATTATCGAACAGCAGCATCAGATTGGGCTTGACGGTGCCGGTGCCGGTGATGTTAAGCAGCGGCACCTGGGCGATCTGGGTGGCGGCGGCGCCGGCCGGCAACGGTGCCAACGCCGACGCCAAGGCCAGTGCCAGCGCCAGCCCGTGGATGAGTCTGTTCATGACGGTTCCCTTCCTCTCGATGGCCTTCAATCAAGGCCCTTTCAACACCACCGCTTGCGTCACCACGTTGCCGCCGCGCGCACCGTTGATGCGCGCCGTCACCACGTAATGGATTTGCGGCTGCTGCAAAAATTTCGGCCCGCCCAGCGCCATCGACCTGCCGAACGGCTGCGACGCCTTGCTGTCGGGCCGCGCCGACGTCGTCCGGCAACTGTTGTTGACGCTGTTGTACGCGCCCGGGAAGGTGCACATGCGGTGGATCACATACTGGACCTGGTCGCCGCTGACCGGATTGGGCGGCAAGGTGACGGCGCCGAGCCAGAAGGCGGCGTTGCTCACGGTCCAGGTCGGCGTCAGGGTCGCCACATAACCCTGGGCCGGCTGGTTGACCAGCAGGTCGGCGCGGTTCGTCACCGAGCGCAGGTAGGCGAAGCCGGCGTGCAGGCCGGCGTCGGCCGACTTGCTCAGCGCCGAATCGTAGGCCAGGTTGGCGGTGGTCATCGTCGTCGACGTGCTCGACTTGAGCAGGTAGATGCTGCTCACCAGCATCACCGTCAACATGATCAGCATCACCGGCAAGGCGATGCCGCGCTGGCGCCGCAGTGGACGCATGGTTCCCATCATGGCCTCCATTGCGCGTTACGGATCGGCACGATCGTCTCGAACACGCGGTAGCGGTAGCACTTCCAGTCGAGCGTATCGCCGGGCACCGCCACGTTCACCTGCACCGGCGCGGCCGCCACCGTGGCCGGCGCGGCG
>DATMSN010000430.1:0-2974 GCA_035565375.1 Duganella sp.
CCGAGTAGCTCAGCTCACGTTCCTCGAACCGCACGGCGATGGCGTCGGGGTCGCGCGCCACCTGCCGCTCGACCAGCTCGTGCAGCAGCGCCGCCGGATACAAGGCCGCCGTGTCGTTGAAGCCGTGCAGCACCTGCCGGCGTTCGTCCGCCGGCAGCACTTCCAGCGCCGCCAGCGGCAACTCCGGGGTGCGCTCCAATGCCTGCACCAACCCCGCCAGCGCCTCCAGCAGGAAATCGGCCACGCGTGGCGCCGACACGCTGTCGTGCACCTGCACCGTCAAGCCGAAGTCCTGGCCGAAATCGTCGACATACAGGCTGAAGGGATAATTCGTGCGATCCCTGTCCCCCACGAACTCGACGCCTTCGAACAACTCCACATCGCCGCCGCCGACCTGGCTGTGGCGGTAATTCAGCAGCGCCGAAAACAGCGGTGTGCTAGCCGGCAAAGCACTGCACCGCTGCGCCAACGCCAGGGAAGCGTGCTCGTGCCGCAGCAGCGCGATCAGCGCTTCATGCGTTTGCCGCAAACCGCCCTCGACGCTCTGCTCGCCTACCCGTACACGCACCGGCAGGGTGTTGATGAACAAGCCCATGGCTTGATCGGCGCCGGCGCCGCCCTGCATGCGGCCGAACAACACCGTCCCGAACACCACGTCGTCGCGACCGGTGCTCGCCGCCAGCACTTGCGCCAAGGCCAGGTGGAATACACTGGCGGCGCTGACTCCCTGGGCTTTGGCCAAGCGACGCAACCGCTGGGCCAGTTCCGGCAGCATCGACAGCTTGGCCTGCGCCAGGTTCGAACCGTCGCCCTGTACGTCCACCAGTCCGAACGGCGCCGTGGGCTCGTCGACGTCGCCCAGCATGCGCCGGAAGAAGGCTTCGTGTTCGCCGCTGCCCATGGCCAGGCGGGCTTGTGCGACAAAGTTGCGGAAGGGCACGGGCGCGGACAGCTCGGCGCCACGGTCCTGCATCAGCAATGCCACCTCGGCCACCACCAGCTCCAGCGCGGTGTGATCCAACGCGAGGTGGTGGTACAGCAGCTGCAGCCACCAGCCCCGCCCAACCGAGTCCGGCGTAACGAAACCACGCAGCATGGGCGCCTTGCGCACATCGATGCGCGCATGCCGCAGCGCGATATGGGCCTGAAGCTGGGATACCGCGTCACCCCGCGCGGCGTCGAAGGCCAGGGTTTCGATGTTCAAACGGGTTTGGCGCCACACCACTTGTACCGGCTCATCCAATCCTTCCCAATGCACCGCCGTGCGCAGGATGTCGTGGCGGGCAATGACGTCGTCGAGCGCGCGCAGGAAACGGTCCAGCCGCTCCTTGCTATCGAAGCGCAGCAAGGTGGGCAACACGTACGTGTCGCCCGCCTTCTGCAGCAGGTGATGGAAGAGTATGCCTTCCTGCAACGGCGCCAGCGGATAGATATCCTGGATATTGGCGGCGCCGCCAGGGGTGGCCTGGACGATGCTGGCGATTTGCGCCCCATCCAGTTTGACCAACGGCAGCATCTCCGGCGTGATGGCCGCGCAGTTCGGCGGAATCGCGTTGGCGGGCACTTCGGCTTCGGCGATGCCCTGCCTGCGGGCTTGGCGGATGGCTTCCGCCAGGGCGGACAGTTCGGGTTGTGCAAACAGGGACCGGATATCGATGAACCAGTCGCGGCGTCGCAATTGCTCGATCAGCCGGATCGCCAGCAGCGAGTGGCCGCCCAGTTCGAAGAAGTTGTCGTTGCGGCCAACCCGCTCGACGCCGAGCAGCTCCGACCAGATCTGCGCCAATGCGCGCTCGATCTCGCCGAGCGGCGCCTCGTAGGCGCGGTGGATGAACGCACGCCCCTCCGGCGCCGGCAGCGCCTTGCGGTCCAGTTTTCCGTTGGCCGTCAACGGCAAGGCGTCCAGCGTCACGAAGGCGGACGGCAGCATGTGGTCGGGCAGCTTTTCGGCGAGTCCGGCGCGCAGTTGAGCGGGATCGACCGCGCCCTGCTCCGCCACCAGGTACGCGACCAGCCGCTTGTCTCCAGGTTTGTCTTCGCGTGCAATGACCACCGCCTCGCGCACGCCCGCGATCCGCGCCAGCCGCGTTTCGATCTCGCCTGGTTCGATGCGGAAGCCACGGATCTTGACCTGGAAGTCGTTGCGGCCCAGGTACTCGATCGTGCCGTCGGCGCGCCAGCGACCGAGATCGCCGGTCTTGTACATGCGCTCGCCGTCGACGAACGGATCGGCGAGGAAGCGTTCCTCGCTCAGATCCGGCCGTCCCAGGTAGGCCCGCGCGACTTGCGCGCCGCCGATGTAAATCTCGCCCGTCACGCCCAGCGGCACCGGCCGCCGATGGGCGTCGAGCAGATAGATCCGGCTGTTGGCGATCGGCGCGCCGATCGGCGGCAAGTCCTCCCAGCTGTCGGCCTGGCCGGCCAGCACATGGGCGGTGACCACGTGGCTTTCGGTCGGGCCGTAGTGGTTGTGCAGGCGCGCCTGCGGGCAGCGCTCGAACAACCGGCGGATCGCCGGCGTGATGCGCAGCTGTTCGCCCGCCGTGATCAGATCCTGCAACGCCGGCAGCGGCTGCTCGTGCGCCGACCACAACTCGCTCAGGCTGCTCAACGCGATATACGGCAGGAACAGGCGCTGCAGGTCTTGCGCGCGCATCCAATCGGCCAGCGCCGGCAGGTCCTGGCGCAGCGTCTCGCCAAGCAGCACCAGCGTGCCGCCGCCGCACAGGGTCGAGAAGATCTCCTGGAACGCCACGTCGAAGCCCAGCGCCGCGAACTGCAGCGTGCGCGCCGGCAGCGGCAGGTCGTCGCGCTGCCAGCGCAACAGATTGACCAGCGCCCGGTGCGGCATGCACACGCCCTTGGGCTGGCCGGTCGACCCGGAGGTGTAGATCACGTAGGCCAGATGCGATCCCGTGAGCGCGGCGGGCGGCGGGTTGTCGGTCGAGCGGTTCGCCCACGGCGACGCGTCGTC
>DATMSN010000431.1:0-2243 GCA_035565375.1 Duganella sp.
GGCGATGAAGAGCAGCGCCGCCACGCCCAGCCACAGCAGGCGGTTGGCCAGCAGGTAGCCGGTGAACGGCGGCAGGCCGGCGTTGGCCTCGGCCGCCGAGAAGTAGCGGGTGGCGCGGCTGAAGGCGCGCACGCCGAACGGATCGACCAGCACGGCGATCCATTCGTTGTTGATGTCGCGCGTGAAGGCGCCGGCGACGGCCCACAGCACGAAAAAGCCCAGCACGCCGACATAGACCAGCATCATCGAGCGGGTGGTGGACGCCAGCAGCATCAGCAGCGCGCCGACGAACAGCAGGTTGGGGATGACGAAGAAGGCGAAGCTCCACAGGTAGGCCGCGCCCGGCAGCGGGCCGACGCGGGCCTCGTCCACCCACGGCATCAGCGGGCCGAGCAGCATGCCGATGGCGACCAGCACGAAGATCGCCAGGCAGGCCACCAGGCCGGCGCTGAAGCGGCCGAGCAGGTATTGGTACTTGCGCATCGGCGTGGCGAACAGCATGTCGGAGATGCCGACCTCGCTGTCGCGCAGCACGGTGCCGGCGATGAAGATGGTGACGATGAACATCGAGATGACGGTGAACGTGCCCATGATCTGCGCCACGACCGTCGGCGCGTTGCGGTGCACGTTGCCGATCGCGCCGCCGACCTGGATGGCGTCGCTGGTGGTGGCGCCGAACGCCATCAGGCCGAGGATCAGGCCGCTGACCCACAGCAGCGGCTGGCGCAGCTGGTAGCGTAAATCGAATTTGAAAAATTCAAGCAACATGGCGTCTCCTTATGCCGCGGCCGGCGAGGCGGCCGGCGCGGCCCGCGCGGCGTTGCGCACGTGCAGGAAGTAGACGTCCTCCAGGTCCGGCTCGACGGCGACGAAGCCGTCGTCGGGCTGGCCGTCGGCGTAGACGTTGATCTGCGGCTTGCCGCCGACCAGGCGCGTGTGCAGCACGTTGAAGCGCTGCTGGTAGTCCGCCAGCGCCTCGGCGCTGACGCTGCGGCGCCAGACCTTGCTGCGCAGGGTGTCGATGGCGGCCAGCGGTTCGCCCTGGCTGAGCACCTCGCCCTTGACGATGATGGCCATGCGCGGGCACAGGTCGGTGACGTCGGCGACGATGTGGGTCGACAGGATCACCACCACCTGCTCGCCGATCTTGGCCAGCAGGTTGAGGAAGCGGTTGCGCTCGTCCGGGTCGAGGCCGGCGGTCGGCTCGTCGACGATGACCAGCCGGGGCGAGCCGAGCAGCGCCTGGGCGATGCCGAAGCGCTGCCGCATGCCGCCCGAGTAGGTGCCGAGGTTGCGCTTGCGCGCCTCCCACAGGTTGGTTTGCTGCAGCAGCGCTTCGACCGCCTCCTTGCGCTCGCCGCGCGCGGTCAGGCCCTTGAGGACGGCGAAGTGGTTGAGCAGGGTTTCGGCGCTGACCTTCGGGTAGACGCCGAAGTCCTGCGGCAGGTAGCCGAGCTGGCGGCGCAGCGCCTCGGGCTGGGCCAGCACGTCGAGGCCGTCGAAGGCTATGCTGCCGCTATCGGGATCTTGCAGCGTGGCGATGGTGCGCATCAACGAGGACTTGCCGGCGCCGTTCGGGCCGAGCAGGCCGAACATGCCGTTGGGGATGTCCAGGGTGACGTTGTTGATCGCTTTGACGCCGTTGGCGTAGGTCTTGCTCAGCTGTTTGATCGATAGCATGAAACGAGTTCTCCTGATAAGGCGGACCAGGTCCGCAGCAACCTTACTATAAGGTAAAGTTGCATTGTTATCAGGATTTTGCGATCGGCGGCAAGTTTCGGGGATGGACGGCGGGATTTTCGCGCTGGGCGGGTTGGGGACGCTCCGCCAACGGCTTATGCGCGCGCTACGGCCGGTACTCGGGGAACATCTCTTTCAACAGGAACGCGGTCAATTCCTTCTCGTCCTCCTTGCGCGCGCTCATGTGCACGGTTTTGCCCAGGCGCCGCGATTCCCACTCGAAGTCGCCCGGCTTTTCCTTGCGGATGATCTTGATCATTTCCTTGACCACGGCCGTTTCGATGTCCTTCTCGCCGCCCTGGTCGACGTGGATCTGCTGCAACCAGTTGCGCTTGAAGTTGGTGTTCCAGCCACGGAACTTGACGTCGGCGCTGTTGGAGCGCTTGTCGACCGAGAACACCCCGCCCGTGTCGTCCTTGTCGGCGCCGCTGGAGCGGCCCTGCGCGCCGGCGATGTTGGCCTTGGCGATGCGCAGCGCGCGGTCGTTGGCGCTCTCCTCCGGC
>DATMSN010000432.1:0-4240 GCA_035565375.1 Duganella sp.
GCGCGCCTGGGCGGCGACGAATTCGCGGTGCTGCTGCCGGCGTCGGACGTGGACGCGGCCCGGCGCATGGCGGCCGAAATCCTGCAGGCGCTGGAGACGCCGCTGTCGCTGGAGGACCAGATGGTCGACATCGGCGCCGGGCTGGGGATCGCCGGCTATCCGGTCCATGGCAGCGACGGCGAAGCCTTGTTAAGCATGGCCGAGGTGGCGATGTACGCGGCCAAGCAGCGCAACGACGGCGCCGTGGTCTACGACGCGGCGATGGACAAGTCCAGCGAAAAGAGCCTGTCGCTGCTGACGGAGCTGCGCAACGCGATCGAACGCAACGAGTTCCGCCTGCACGTGCAGCCGAAGATCATGCTCGATACCGGCAAGGTGGTGGGCGTGGAATCGCTGGTGCGCTGGGCGCATCCGGTGCGCGGCAACGTGTTCCCGGATGAATTCATCCCGTTCGCCGAGCAGACCGGTTTTATCCGCGTGCTCACGCGCTGGGTGATGGAGAAGTCGGCCGAGCTGTGTCAGGAGCTGGCGGCCCAGGGGCACCACCTCAAAGTGTCGGTCAACCTGTCGACGCGCGACTTGCTCGACCAGGACCTGCCGGCCAAGTTCGCCGATCTGCTCGAGCGGCATAACCTGTCTCCCGGCTCGTTCTGCCTGGAGATCACCGAGAGCGCCATCATGGACGACCCGGTGCGCGCGCAAGCCACGCTGGAACGCCTCAGCGCCATGGGCGTCGACCTGTCGATCGACGATTTCGGCACCGGCTACTCGTCGCTGGCGTACCTGAAACGGCTGCCGGTCAATGAGCTGAAGATCGACAAATCCTTCGTGCTCAATATGGAGCACGATGTCGGCGACACCAAGATCGTACGCTCGACCATCGACCTGGGTCACAACATGGGGCTGCGCGTGGTGGCCGAGGGCATCGAGAGCGAGGCGGTATGGCGGCTGTTGGCCGATCTGGGATGCGACCAGGGGCAGGGCTACTTCATGAGCCGTCCGATCCCGGGCGATCAGTTGATCGCCTGGCTGGAAAAGTGGCAGGCGCCGATCAGCGCCGCCGATGGCATGGTGGGAATCGCGCACTAAATTTTCTTCTGAACCACGTAGGCCATGGATGCGCCGTCGACGAATCACACATGGCCGATTACGCTGCGCTTAAGGCCTACCGGCAGGTAGGCCGCCCCTTCGATGGGTACCCGGGCGGTTAGCGGGCCTTGCCCGCTAATCCGCCCTACGATATCGGTCGGCCCATCGCCGTTATTTGCATTTCAAGCAACCGATTCCGCCGTACATCGCAAGCTCTTCCTGCGCGCCACCGCTGCCCGCATACAATCCCGCAACCCCACCTCAGGAGCCGATATGCACCGCCTGCTCGCCAGCATTTTCATCACCGTCGGCTGCCACGTCCCGGCGCTTGCCGCCGATTCTTCCCCGCCGCCGTTCGCTCCCGGCGCGCACAAGCTGCAAAACGGCCGGCCCAACGAATTGATGGTGCTCGGTTCGTCGCACCTATCGCGCGCCGTGCGCATCGTCGCCACCGAGGGGGTGCTGCGCGCCGAATAAAACACGATCAGACCCCTTGCCTAGCATTGCTAATTTGTCACAAAGCAAGCTATCATCGACCTGGCAGCCCGTCGTGGAACGGGCGCCATTGAACCTCGGCGGGGCCTTACCCGACCCGCCGTCCCCGAATATTCTACGACCACGGAACTTCGAATGAAGCAATTGAAACGCGCCGCGCTGGCGGCCGCCGTCCTGCTGGCGCAAGGCGCCATGGCACAAACCTGCGCAAATCCCGGCACCAACGCCGGCGCCGGCCTGACCTACCCAACCACCCGCACCGTCGACCAGACCGACGATTACCACGGCGTCAAGGTGGCCGATCCCTATCGCTGGCTGGAGGACGCCAACAGCGCCGACACCAAGGATTGGGTCGACGCCCAGAACAAGCTCACGCAAGGCTACCTGTCGCAGATCCCCGGCCGCGAGGCGATCAAGACGCGCCTGACCAAGCTGTGGAACTTCGAGCGCTTCAGCGTGCCGTTCAAGGAAGGCGGGCGCTATTTCTACAGCCGTAACGACGGCCTGCAGAACCAGTCGGTGCTCTACACGATGAAAACGCTGGCCGACGTGCCGCGCATGCTGCTCGATCCGAACACGCTGGCCGCCGACGGCACCGTCGCCCTGGCCGGACTGGCCGTGAGCCCCAACGGCAAATACCTCGCCTACAGCACCGCGGCATCGGGCTCCGACTGGAACGAGATCAAGGTGCGCGATATCGACAGCGGCAAGGACGTCGAAGACCACATCAAATGGGTCAAGTTCTCCAACACCGCATGGCTGCACGACGGCTCGGGCTTCTTCTACAGCCGCTACGACGAGCCGAAAGAGGCGACCAAACTGGCCGAGGTCAACTACTTCCAGAAGCTGTACTTCCACAAACTGGGCACGCCGCAAAGCGCCGACACGCTGGTCTACGACCGTCCGGACCACAAGGACTGGGGCTTCAGTGCCGATGTGACGCAGGACGGCCGCTACCTGGTCATCACCGCCTCGCAGGGGACCGAGAACAAGAACCGCGTCTTCTACAAGGATTTGACCCGCAAGGACGCCAAGGTCGTCGGCCTGCTGGAAGACTTCGACGCCGCCTATAACTTCGTCGGCAACGACGGCCCGGTGTTCTGGTTCCACACCGAGCGCAATGCGCCGCGCGGACGCATCGTCAGCATCGACACGCGCAAACCGTCGGTGCTGAACTGGAAGCAGATCGTGCCGGAGAGCTCCAACACGCTGGTGTCGGCGTCCATCGTCAATCAGCAACTGCTGGTCGACTATCTGAGCGACGCGCATAGCCTGGTCAAGGTGTTCGACCTCAAAGGCAAGCCGCTGCACGATATCGAATTGCCGGGACTCGGCACGGCCAGCGGCTTTGGCGGCAAGCGCCTCGACACCGAGACCTTCTATTCGTACACCAGCTTCACCACGCCGACCACCATCTACCGGTACGACCTGAAGGGCAACCAGAGCAGCGTGTATCGCCAGCCGAAGGTGGACTTCGATCCGGCCCGCTTCGAGACGCGCCAGGAATTCTTCACCAGCCGTGACGGCACCAAGGTGCCGATGTTCATCGTCGCCAAGAAGGGCTTGAAGCTGGACGGCACCAATCCGACCTACCTGTACGGCTACGGCGGCTTCAACATCTCGCTGACGCCTTCGTTCTCGGTCGCCAACCTGGCGTGGCTGGAAATGGGCGGCGTCTACGTCATGGCCAATCTGCGCGGCGGCGGCGAGTACGGCGAATCGTGGCACGAGGCGGGCACCAAGCTGCACAAGCAGAACGTGTTCGACGATTTCATCGGCGCGGCCGAATGGCTGATCGCGCACAAGGTGACGTCGCCGGCCAAGCTGGCGATCGGTGGCGGCAGCAACGGCGGCCTGCTGGTGGGCGCGGCGATGACGCAGCGTCCGGAACTGTTCGCCGCGGCGATCCCGCAGGTGGGGGTGCTCGATATGCTGCGCTTCCATAAATTCACGATCGGCTGGGCGTGGACGTCGGACTACGGCTCGTCGGACAACGCCGAGGAGTTCAAGGCGCTGGTCAAGTACTCTCCGCTGCACAACCTGAGGAAGGGCACCTGCTATCCGGCCACGATGATCACCACCGCCGACCATGACGACCGCGTGGTGCCGGCGCACAGCTTCAAGTTCGCCGCGACGGCCCAGGCGGCGCAGGCCGGACCGAATCCGGTGCTCATCCGCATCGACACGAAGGCTGGCCACGGCGCGGGCAAGCCGACGAACAAGCAGATCGAGGAAGTGGCGGACCGTTGGGGCTTCCTGACGAAGGCGCTCAACGTGGAGGTGTCGCCCACCGTCGCGGGCGGCGCGGAGATATAAGTTTGCGTGATCCCCGCTGTCAGCGGCTGCAATATGACAGCGGGGAGACATCACGGAAACCTATTGCGGAGATCGGAAAAGGAAATTGGATTGATATCTGATGTGGGCGTAGACTTCAATCATCAACGAACGATATTGAAAACGGAGCTGTCATGAACGCCTACACCACGATCTCGACCCGCAACACCGCCACCGGCGACAGCAAACTGAGCCGCATGTTTCGCACGTTCTGCATGGAAATGCGCCGCGCCATCGAAACCGTCGGCGCCGCGTACCAGAACGGCCTGCCGCCGCCGATGTAAGTCGCGCTTGCACCGCCGTCCCGCTGTGGCGGCACTGT
>DATMSN010000433.1:0-3479 GCA_035565375.1 Duganella sp.
ATTCCCTTGACAGCCATGCGGGCGATCTCGTACATTAAGGCCTATGACCTCGCATCTGCACCTATCCGCTTTCCTGCTGCCGTCTGCTAGCCTATCGCTAGCGGCGCGCCTACTAGCACGCGCTTAATCCGCGTTCCAGCCGCGTTTTCAACGCACCCGTGCCGGCCACAAGCCGCACAAGTCTCCAAAACCCAGGAAAGTTTGCACCGATGCCCACCCCGGCCACCCATGCTCCATCCCGCACCGGCGATTCGATCGCGCCGCGGGCTGACGCGCGTGCGGTTGGCCCTGCGCTGCTATCGCTAAAACTACCGATCGGTTGCCTGGCCTAGCGTTCCGTGGCCGCCTCGCAGCCTTTCGCCACACGCAGCGCCGGCCAAGCCGGCATCCGAGCAAGCCCCAATTTAAAAGACCCAGGAGCACCCCATGATGTTGCAAAACCCAGCAGCGAAGTACCGCGCCTTCCCACCAGTTCAATTGTCCGAGCGCCAGTGGCCCAATAACATCATCTCCAAGCCGCCGATCTGGATGAGCACCGATCTGCGCGACGGCAACCAGGCGCTGATCGAGCCGATGAGCCCAGAGAAAAAACTGCGCTTCTTCGAACTGCTGGTCAAGATCGGCCTCAAGGAAATCGAAGTGGGCTTCCCTTCGGCCTCGCAGACCGACTTCGACTTCGTGCGCAAGCTGGTCGAGGAAAACCGCATCCCCGACGACGTCACCATCATCGTGCTGACCCAGTCGCGCGATGAACTGATCCGCCGCACGGTGGAGGCGGCGGCCGGCGCCAAGCGCGCCATCGTCCACCTGTATAACTCGGTCGCGCCGGTGTTCCGCAAGGTCGTCTTCGGCATGTCGCGCGAGGAGATCACCCACATCGCCACCACCGGCACCAAGCTGGTGAAAGAGCTGATCAAGCAGCACCCGCAAACCGACTGGGGCTTCGAATACACGCCGGAGTCGTTCTCCACCACCGAACTCGATTTCTCCAAGCATATCTGCGACGCCGTCACCGCGATCTGGGAACCGACCCCGAACAACAAGATGATCATCAACCTGCCGTCGACGGTCGAATGCAGCACGCCGAACGTCTACGCCGACCAGATCGAATGGATGTCGCGCAAGCTGGCGCGCCGCGATTCGCTGATCATCAGCGTCCACCCGCACAACGACCGCGGCACCGCCGTCGCCTCCGCCGAACTGGCGGTGATGGCCGGCGCCGACCGCGTCGAGGGCTGCCTGTTCGGCAACGGCGAACGCACCGGCAACGTCGACCTGGTCACCCTGGCGTTGAACCTGTACACCCAGGGCGTGCACCCGGGCCTGGACTTCTCCGACATCGACGAAGTGCGCAAGTGCGTCGAGGAGTGCAACCAGCTGCCGGTGCATCCGCGCCACCCGTACGTGGGCGACCTGGTGTTTACCGCCTTCTCCGGCTCGCACCAGGACGCGATCAAGAAGGGCTTCGCGCAGCAGAAGGAAGGCGCGATCTGGGAGATTCCATACCTGCCGATCGATCCAGCCGATCTGGGACGCAGCTACGACGCCGTCATCCGCGTCAACAGCCAGTCCGGCAAGGGCGGCATGGCCTACCTGCTCGAGCAGGACTACGGCCTGGTGCTGCCGCGCCGCCTGCAGATTGAATTCAGCCGCGCGGTGCAGGCGGTGGCCGACGCCACCGGCCTGGAAATCACGGCCGAAGGCATCTACGATATCTTCAGCCGCGAGTATTTCGAACAAAATTCGCCGTACGCCTACAACTCGCACAAGATGGTGGAAGACACCAGCAGCGACGAGCCGGTACAGATCGACGTCAACCTGACCCACCGCCAGGCGCCGATGGCGCTGCAAGGCGGCGGCAACGGCCCGATCGACGCCTTCGTCGACGCGCTCGGCCTGGACATCAAGCTGATGGACTACCACGAGCACTCGATCGGCTCGGGCGCCAACGCCAAGGCGGCCTGCTATGTCGAACTGCGCCTGGCCAACGGCCCGACCCTGTTCGGCGCGGCCACCGACAGCAACATCCTGACCGCCTCGTTCAAGGCGGTCCTCAGCGCGGTCAACCGCCAGTTGAGCACCATCGAAGCGGCGCAAGCCCAAGGCGCGGTAGCGGCCTGACAGCGCATCAACGCGGCGCCGGCGGGAACAACGCGTTCCCGCCGGCCGCCCACGGCATCTCCCCCATCAAACGCAGGAAAACCCGGCCTCGAGGCAGCGCCGGCGGACGGCTTGCCGGCATTGAGCCGGGCCGTCCTTTTGCCGTTGACACGGCGTGACTTGTTCGGAATCGAAAGGGGGAGGACACCGCCAGCGTTGACGGCTTTGCGCCAAAACCAGACTTACAGTTGGATATCCATCAACACATCGTCGTACGGCACGCCGTCGACGATCAACGCGCAGTGCTCGCGTCCATAGACCTTGAAGCCGATCGACTCATACAAGGTGATCGCCGCCGCGTTGCCGACCGTGACGGCCAAGGTCACCTTGGTCACACCTTCCATGGTGGCGATGAACTCCATCGCATGCTCCATCAACTGGCGGCCCACACCGGTGCCGCGATAGGCGACATCGACCTGCATACCCCGGATATAGGCTTTGTGACGCAGTTTGATCTGCGATTCGCGGCCCACGCCCACCATTCCGACCAGGCGGTCGCCGTCGAACGCGCCGAAACGGTTGCGGCCAGCCTCCGATTCGAAGTAAGCCTCGGTCACCGGGATCGGCGTATTGCACTCCTCTTCATAGCTGGAGGTGAAAGCGGTGGGGGTTTCACGAAGGCCGGAAAGGCGCAATGACTGGAAAGCTGCGGCGTCTGCGGGAGTTAATCGGCGTATGAGAATAGGCATAATAAGAGAATGATAAAAAAGTGGAATCGAACGATGCATAAATTATCATTTACCTCACTACCAATAGCAAGCGAATAGGGGCGCACGAATGAAACTTAACCGGCCAATGCTAATTAAGATCGTTCTTATGACATTTGTGACAGGTCTGATGCTGCGTTATGTGGTCGGATTGGAGCCGGTATGGTGGCTGGCCTGGCTGGCGCCGGCGGCGCTGCTGGCACTGGCCTACCGCCACGACGCCGCGCCCGCGCGCTGGATCGTCGGCTGCGCGGCGTTGATTGCCGCCAGCGTCAACCTGCCCTACTACCAGACGCTGATGCCGGCCGTGGCGGGGGTCGCCGTCACGATGGCGCAGGCGCTCCTGTGGTATGTGGCCGTGCTGGGCGCGCGCCGCGTGGTGTTGCGTTACCAGCGCTGGTGGACCGTTTTCGCCTTCCCGGTGCTGTGGACCGCCATCGATACGCTGATGGCGGCGCTGCTCCCGGATGGAAACTGGGGCAATATCGGCTACAGCCAGTATGAATTTCCGGCCGCGCTGCAGATCGCCGCCTTGTTCGGCACCGGTGGCATCACCTTCATGGTATGCCTGGTGGCGTCGGCGCTGGCGATGGCGCTCGCCTTCGGCGCGCG
>DATMSN010000434.1:0-3055 GCA_035565375.1 Duganella sp.
TTCAGCGGCCCGTTCGCCGCCGTCGCCGACAGCACCGGCTGCGCGGCCTTTCCGTTCACGCTGCAACCCGGCGCGACCTGCGACCTGGTGGTCGGCTACACGCCGGTCAACGCCGGCGGCAACAACGGCAATGTCGTGATCCAGTCGAGCGTGGCCGGCAGCAGCTGGACCATCGCCCTGAGCGGCCAGGCCAACGTGGCGCCGTCCAACGCCAAGCCGCAGAACGCCGGCGGCGGCGGTTGCTCGGCCTCGCAGAGCGTCAACGATCCGTTGCTGGCGCTGCTGGTCATGCTGTCGCTCGGCGTGATCGTGTGGCGCCGCCGTCGCCAGCATGATCAAAACTAACCTGGAGCCACTATGAAAATCAAAGCTATATCGATACTGCTGGCCGCCGCGCTCGGCGCATCGTCCGCGTTCGCGCTGGAAAAGGGCGCGGCCGCGCCGCAGTTCGACCTGCAGGGCATGGACGGCGCGGTGCAACTGGCCAAGCTGACGGGCAAGGTGGTGTACGTGGACTTTTGGGCCTCGTGGTGCGGCCCGTGCCGCCAGTCCTTCCCCTGGATGAACGAGATGCAGGCCAAGTACGGCCCGCGCGGGCTGCAGATCGTCGGCGTCAACGTCGACGCCAAGAGCGACGACGCCAGGACCTTCCTGGCGGCGACGCCGGCCAAGTTCACCATCGCCTTCGATCCGAAGGGCGCCACGCCGCGCCAGTACGGCATCAAGGGCATGCCGAGCAGCGTGCTGATCGGACCTGACGGCAAGGTGCTGCTGGAGCATTCGGGTTTCCGCGACGCCGACCGCGCCGAGCTGGAAGCGAAGATCCAATCCGCGCTGGGAGCCGTCAAATGAAAATCCTGATCGCGCTGGCGCTGGCCGCCAGTCTGTCCGGCTGCGCCTCGTTCGGCAATGTGCAGCCGTGGGAAAAAGGCACGCTGGCCAAGCCTGAGATGACCTTCAACGACGGCGGTTTGTTCAGCCGCTACGACGACCATATCTACACCAGCCGCGAGTCCTCGTCGGGCGGCGCCGGTGTCGGCGGCGGCGGCTGCGGTTGCAACTGAGATGGAATCACCTATGACGAGTAAAGAAACCACCCTCCCCAACGACGGCCAGCCTTCATCGGCGCCATCGTTGGCCTCCTCGATCCTGGCGGCGGCCCTGCTGCTGCCGGGCGTCCAGGCCCACGCCGAGGCGCCGCCGACCAATGGCGTGATCAGCATCGGCTATCTCGATTACCGCGACAGCCAGTCGGGCCTCGACCGCATCCGCGTGCACGCGCCGTCGGTCTCCGTCATGGCGCCGGTGGCCGGCGTCTGGAGCGTGAGCGCTTCGGCGGTGACCGACGATGTGTCGGGCGCCTCGCCGCGCTACCACACGGCCGTCTCCGGCGCCTCGCGCATGAGCGACGACCGCAAGGCCGGCGACGTCGCGGTCAAGCGCTACCTGGAGCGCGGCAGCGTGTCGGTCGGCGCCAGCTATTCGACCGAGCATGACTACGTGTCGCGCGCGCTGTCGCTGCAGGGCACCTTCGAGAGCGAAGACCGCAACACGACGTGGTCGGCAGGCTTCGGCCGTTCCAACGACGAGATCAATTCCACCGGCGGCGCCGTCGTCGGCGAGAAGAAGAACACCACCAACCTGCTGGTGGGCGTGACGCAGGTGCTGACCAAGAACGACGTGGTGCAGCTGACGCTGGCGCACGACCACGGCAAGGGCTACTTCTCCGATCCGTACAAGGCCTTCGACAACCGTCCGCGCAGCCGCAACGAGAGCACGCTGCTGGCGCGCTGGAACCATCATGTCGACGCCACCGGTGGCGTCAGCCGCACCTCCTACCGCTACTACCGCGACAGCTATGGCGTGCGCGGGCACACGCTGGGCCAGGAGTACGTGCAGCCGCTGTCGCAGGGCTGGACCGTGACGCCGGAAGTGCGCCTCTACACGCAAAGCGCGGCGGACTTCTACTTCGACCCGGTCTACGATCCGGTGCTGGGCGCGCCGTTCCCGCCCGGCTTCAACGGCGCCAACCCGGGCTACATGTCGGCCGACCAGCGCTTGTCGGGCTTCGGCGCGGTGACATTGGCGCTCAAGGTCAGCAAGCAGATCGACAAGCTGTGGTCGGTCGATGTCAAGGTGTCGGCCTACCAGCAGCGCGGCAGCTGGCGCCTGTTCAACTCCGGCAGCCCGGGGCTCGACACCTTGCGCGCGCAGACCTTCCAGATCGGGATCAACCGGCAATGGTAGACGCGATCCACCGCACCGCGTTCGACGCCATGGCCAGCCGCTGCGAGATCCGGCTGGCCGCGCCCGACGCGCACACCGCCGACCTGCTGTCGCGGCGGGCCGTGGCGGAGGTGCGGAGGATCGAAGAGAAGTATTCGCGCTACCGGCCGGACAGCATCGTCTCGCGCCTGAACGCGGCGGCCGGCAGGGAGCCGGTGGCCTGCGACAAGGAGACCATGGCGCTGATGTCCTACGCCGCCGCGCTGTTCGGCGCCAGCGAGGGGCTGTTCGACATCACCTCCGGCGTGTTGCGCAGGGCCTGGGATTTCCGCCGTCCGCGCGCAGCGGGGCGTTCAGCGAGGCGTCGCCGCCGAGGCGGCGGTTCATGCTGATGACGTCCTCATTGGTCACACCCAGCTTGGTGGCGATAGCCTCGACGTGCTCAGGGTGCAGATCACCTTCCTCGAATGCCGAGATCTGGCTCTTGGCCTTGCGCAGGTTGAAGAACAGCTTCTTCTGCGCGGCGGTGGTGCCCATCTTCACGAGCGACCAGCTGCGCAGGATGTATTCCTGGATGGACGCACGGATCCACCACATGGCGTAGGTCGCCAGGCGGAAGCCCTTGTCCGGATCGAATTTCTTGACCGCCTGCATCAGGCCGACGTTGCCCTCGGAGATCACTTCGCCGATCGGCAGGCCGTAGCCGCGATACCCCATGGCGATCTTGGCCACGAGACGCAGGTGGCTCGTGACCATCCGGTGCGCGGCCTGCGGGTCCTGGTGCTCTTTCCAAGCCTGGGCGAGCATGAACTCCTCGTCCTTGGCCAGC
>DATMSN010000435.1:0-3662 GCA_035565375.1 Duganella sp.
GCCGACGCCAACGTCACGTTCGCGGTGACGGGCGGCGGCCGCTCGATCGGCCACGGCAACGGCGATCCGACCTCGCACGAGGACGAGAAGGGCGCCACGCGCCGTCTGTTCAACGGCCTGGCGCAGCTGATCGTGCAGACCAACTGGGACAGCAAGCAGGCGGTCGACGTGGTGGCCACGGCCCCCGGCCTGCGCGCGGCGAAGATCTCGATTCCGGTCAAGGCGGTGGCGGCCGAGCCGTTCGTCGCCAGCGCCGACGCCCCGACCACGTTCGTGCGCAGTTGGCGCATCGCGCCGGTCGGCGATACGCGTCCGGACCCGAACCAGAAACTGGCCGGCTTCGACATGAACACCTGGGGCTGGGGCTCGCCGCCGCTGTGGGCCGACGCCGGCGCCAAGTACCACCTGTACCGCTCCAGCTTCACGCCGCGCAAGAACCTGGCCGACGGGAACGGCCTGATCCGTTTCGCCGGCATCCGCGGCAAGGCCGAGGTGTGGGTCGACGGCGCGCTGGTCGGCAAAAAGGACGGCTACGCGCCCGCGCCGCTGGACTTGTCGTTGCCTGCGGGCACCGGCAAGCGCGAGATCAATGTGATCGTTGAAGCCGAGCCCGGTCAGGGCAGCGGCATCGAGGGCCACGTCACGATCGAGCCGCTGGTAAAGTAATAGGGCTGGCAAAGTAATAAGATTGTGTCACGCAGTATTAGGCATTAATTAAATCCGTGCCGGCGGCCCCAAAATGGCGCCGCCGGCGCGTGATTCGGTTGACGGCGCCCCGCGCGCTGCCTATAGTGGCGGGATGATTTCTGAATTCCAAGAACTATCCGATAAGATCGACCAGTTGGCCGAGATGACCAATGCCTTGCGTCGCGAGAACGCGCAGTTGCGCCAAGCCAATGCCGCGCTCGTGGTCGAGAACATGGGCTATCAGCGCCGCCTGCACGAGGCGTCCGACAGGATCGTGGCGTTGCTGGAAAAAGTGCCGGCGCTGGACGGCGAGCCGGCGGCCGACAAGGACGAAGCGGCCGGCGACCTGCCTGAAAAAGAGGATGTACGATGATTCAGCTGGATGTCACCATCATGGGCTCGCCGTACCGCCTGGTATGCAAACCCGAGGAAGAGCGCGCGCTGCGCGAGGCGGCCAGCTTCCTGGACAAGAAGATGACCACCATCCGCGACGGCGGCAAGATCAAGGGCAACGACCGCATCGCCGTGATGGCCGCGCTGGGCATGGCGGCGGAATTCCTGTCGGTGAAAGCGCCACAGGGGCCGTTGTCCGACATGTCGATCCTGGAGGTGCAGACCAAGATCAGCGCCATGCACAAAGTGCTCGATAGCGCACTGACTCCACAAGAAACCCTGTTTTAATTCGCTAAACTCCTTCCTTTGCGGCGGACAAGAGAGTAAACTTCTTTTCACCCTGCGGTGTTCGCGATTGCCATATATTCCTTGAACCATTTATGTGCACCGGTTGCGGAATTTTGTTCGATGGGCGTGAGCGTCGCTAGACCGATGAACCCGAAATTGAACTAACTGTGACCACCTTGAACCGTTTGGTTCGGGATGCCGGCAAAGACGGCACAGGCGGGGCCTAATCTTAGAAAGCGGTTGTTAGCATGTGAATGCGCAGCCGCTTTTTTTCGTCTGGAGAAAAGCGATGCAATATTGGTTGATGAAGTCCGAGCCGGACGAGGTCAGTATCGACGACGTGATGGCTGCGCCCGGCCAGACCACGCCGTGGTTCGGCGTGCGTAACTACCAGGCGCGCAATTTCATGCGCGACCAGATGCGGGACGGCGACGGCGTGCTGTTCTATCACTCCAGCTGCCCGGAGCCGGGCATCGCCGGGCTGGCGGTGGTGGTGGGCGGCCCGTATCCGGACGCCACGCAGTTCGACAAGAAGAGCAAGTACTACGACGCCAAGGCGACGCCGGAGCAGCCGCGCTGGATTTCGGTCGATGTGAAGGGGACGGAGAAAACCCGCCTGCTGTCGCTGGCCGAGATGCGGACCATCCCGGCGCTGGAGGACATGGTGGTGCTGCGGAAGGGCAGCCGCCTGTCCATCACGCCCGTCACGGCGGCGCAATGGAAGGCGATCGTCAAGCTTTTGAAGAAATGATCGGCGCGCGGCCTTTTTGCTTGACCTTGTAGGCCCACACCAGCATGGCGATGGCGCCGACGATCATCGGCAACGACAGCACCTGGCCGGAGGTGATCGGCATGCCCAGGACGGTGGTCTCCCAGTCCGGCGTGCGGAAATACTCGGTGAAGAAGCGCGCGCACCCGTACAGCAGCGTGTAGAAGGCGCCCACGGCCAGGCGCGGACGCTCTTTGCGCGCGTACAGCCACAGGATCACGAACACCAGCAGGCCGTCGATGAGCATCTGGTAGAGCGGCGACGGATGGCGCAGCCCTGGCAGGAACACGGGGTTGGGGAACAGCGGATACGAGATGTCCGGCCACATCATCGCCCACGGCAGCGACGGATCGGACACCACGCGGCCCGGCAGCTCGGAGTTGATGAAGTTACCCAGGCGTCCCGCGGCGTAACCGAGCGGCACCAGCGGGGCGATGAAGTCGTAGACGTCGAGCAGGTTGCGGCCGGCGCGGCGCGACCACACCGCCATCGCGATCAGCACCCCCAGGAAGCCGCCGTGGAACGACATCCCGCCGTGCCAGATCTTGAAGATTTCGATCGGGTTGGAGAAGTATTTGACCGGTTCGTAAAACAGCACCTCGCCCAGCCGGCCGCCGATGACGACGCCGAGCATCCCGTAGAACAGCATGTCGTCCAGGTCCTCCTTGCGCCAGCCTTGCGCGGCGATGTGCGGCTGTTTGATGCGCACCCGGCCCAGGGTGATGAACAGCGCGAAGGCGAGCACGTACATCAAGCCATACCAGTGGATCGCGACCGGCCCCAGATGGATGGCGACCGGATCGGGCATCGGATGTATCAGCATAAGGCGTTCTTTCCTAGATTCTTGCTTAGTAATTCCAAAAAGCCCCGCAGCACCGGCGAGGCGTTGTCGCGGCGCCAGGCCAGGCCTGTCTCGACCAGCGGGCTGGCGTCCGCCAAAGCCCGGTATTCTACTCCGGGTCGCATCAGGTTGGACACCGACTGCGGCACCAGCGCCATGCCCATGCCGGCCGAGACCAGGCTGACGATGGTCTGCATCTGGATCGCCTGCTGGCCGATCTCCGGCGTGATGCCGGCGTCGCGGAACACCGAGACGATGGCGTCGTACAGCGCCGGCGAGATCGCGCGCGGGAATACGATCAGTGGCAAGGACGGTAGCGCGGCCAGCGCCACCTTGCCCTTTTTCGGCAGCAGCCCGGCCGGCACGGCCAGCACCAGCGGCTCGTTCAGCACTGGCAGATAGTCCAGTTCCAGTTTGGCCTTGTCGGGCAGCGGTGGGATCAGCAGGCCGGCGTCGATGCGGTTGTGCAGCAGGTCGTCGAGCTGCAGGTCGGACGTGGCCTCCTGCAGCGTGATCTGCACCTGCGGATAGGCGGCGCGGTAGGCGCGCAGGAAGGGCGGCAGCACGCTGTAGTCGGCCGAGGAGACGAAGGCCAGGGTCAGGCGTCCCACCTCGCCGGCGGCGGCCCGCTGGACCAGCTGCGGTAGCTCCTGGGCACGCGCCAGCAGCCTTCTGGCCTCCGGC
>DATMSN010000436.1:0-4378 GCA_035565375.1 Duganella sp.
TGTTCCTTGCCGCTGGAGGGTCTCATCCTCCAGGGGCTGCCGCCGGCAGGGCTTGCTGCATTCACGCCGTTTCAAGCTCGACCACTTCGGCACTGCCATACTTGTCGATGATCAGCGCACCACCGCCGACCCCACTGCGATAGACGCTGGCAGGGGTGCGATATCCAAGGGACTGGTGTGGCCGCTCCTCGTTGTAGAACGCGAAGTATTGCGCCAATCCCACCATCAGTTCCGCCATGTTGGCGTAGCCCTTCAAATACACGTCCTCGTGTTTGACGTTGCGCCACAGGCGCTCCACGAAGATGTTGTCAAATGCCCGGCCTCGTCCATCCATGCTGATGTCGACCTTTTCGCGCTTGAGCACGTCCGTGAAGGCTGCGCTCGTGAACTGCGAGCCCTGGTCGCTGTTGAACACCATGGGCCTGCCGTGCTCGCGCAGGGCGTCCTCAAGGCAATCCACACAGAACGAGGCGTCCATGCTGTTGCTGAGCCGCCAGGACAGCACCTTGCGGCTGTACCAGTCGATCACCGCTACCAGGTAAGCGAAGCCGCGCGCCAGCCTGATATAGGTTATATCCGTACTCCAGACCTGGTTCGGCCGCGTCACCGGCACGCCCCGCAGCAGGTAGGGATAAACCTTATGCTGCGGATTCGCCTTGCTCGTGTTCGGCCCCGGCGCCATCCCCGCCAGACCCATGCCGCGCATCAAGCGCTGGACACGCTTGCGGTTGACGACGTGGCCCGCTGCACGCAGGAACACCACCATGCGCCGGCTGCCGTAGAACGGTCGCCTCGTGTATTCCTCGTCGATCAGCCGGCACAGCAGCAAGTCCTCCGGACTCGCGTCCTGGGGCACCTGGGCAGTGAACCGCCGATACACTGTCGCACGCGACACTTCCGCCAGTTCGCATTGCCGGCTCAGGGGGAGTTCATCGGCGTCATCGATCCAACCCAGCCTGGACTCTGTGCTCACTCCCCCAACTTTTTTTTGAGCCAGTCATTTTCCATCTTCAGCCGGCCGATCTCGCTATACAGACGGTCCTCGCCGCTCTTGTCCTCGGCGGGCTTGGGGCCACGCTTGGTCTCGAACAGGGCGCCGGCAGACTCAAGGATCTCCTTCTTCCACTGCCCGACCAACTGCGGATGCACCCCATACGCCTGCGCGATTTCGCTGATGGTCTTCACCCCGCGCACCGCCTCCAAGCCGACCTTGGCCTTGAGTTCTGGCGTATGGACCTTGCGCTTCTTTGTTTCGCTCATTTGCTGTCATCCTCTTCTGGACGACAGCTTAAACTACCCCGCAGTCACTGTCTCAAATCGTGGAGCCACTATAAGCAGTCTTGTAGCTGATGGAGCTGAAATTGAACTGGTCAGACATAGGGTTTCCTCCGTGGCCAGCACCGCGCTGGCTTTCTCGATGCATCAGGCCGCGTCGTGCGCGGCCGTCGGTGCTGCTGTGAACGTTTTCCTCACTGACCCAGCGGCTCGATAATTTTTTCGTTCTGTGCAGTCAGTTCATCGAGCGAAATCATTTTCGCCATCAGCGCAAACCGCATGCTGATCGACGGCCGCCCGATCTTGAGCATGTAGATCGCGCTGCCCATGCACATACTCTCGTCCCCGGACGGCTCGTAATGCTGGTCGGCCTTTCACATTCGGTTTGCGTCACGTTGTAGCCAATGCCGCGCAGGTACTTATTGCCCCATGCGACAAGCGCGTCGCGCCACACAAACCGGGGCGGGACGGATGGCTGGTAGCCAGTGCACAGCCAGCTTAGTATGGGTTGTCCTCACGCATGCGTTCACGACACGGTGATCGGGCTTGCAAAGCAGATAAAATCACGGTTGGCGTAGTCTGGCATGCCGTACTGCCCAGCCTTAGAATCGAAGACTTCGGCGCCGTCCTTGAACACAGTGATGCGATTTGCGGGCATGTTCGTTTTCCTTGAACTAATTAGCTGCGTCGGATTTAGTTGTGCGAACCTTCTCAGCGACGAACTCTGACCGCCCGGAAGCATTGTTATGCTTCCCTCTAAGATGACACCACAGAAAGAATTCGTCTGCTTCGATCAATACCTTGCAAGCGCTTGGTACTCTCTTTTGTACAAGTTTAAAGTTTTCGTTTGCCATTACTATCCAGTCCGCGAACGTTTCTTCAAAGCGGTCCGGATCGTCGGCGGTGGCTTTTATTCGCATCCAGTCATTCTGGCTGTACCAGACTACACCGAATACAGTATCAGAAGCGTTTTTACGAGATTTCATCATCATCCTTTAAGCTGACAACCGGACAAATCGGAAAGCGCCATCATAGCGGTCAAACTGCTGACATCCGGCCAGCTCGGCACCCTACCAAGGCTCTGTTTTCCCTAGTTACTTCAGCGGTTCATAAGGCTTAGGGGCACCATGAAGACACTGCTGGATCAACTCGTAGACCAGATCACTGCTGCTAACTGCGTTGCTCAAATTCTTATCGAAATAGACCTGGTTCACGATGTTCTTCCGTAGCTCCAAGGGAAGCTCCTTGAAGTCGGCCGGATGATGAGTATTCGGGTTAAGGGGTTTACTTTCTGGTGTCTGTATTTTTCCTGACTATCAAAAAACAATATTGAATGATCATAATACGTCTGCGAACGCTCGCCGAAGTTTTTCTTTTGATACTTGTAGGTAAGGATCTAGATGGTCAAGATCGGCATGGCCAAGCATCAATTGCAGCGTTTCCAGATCATGGCCCAGATCCAGCAACCGAGTTGCCATCGTGCGCCGACCAGAATGACTACTTCCGCCCTTGATGCCCGCGTCTTTGTACAGCTTCGTGACGTGGGCCTGTAGCGCGTCACAGGCCACATAGCCGACCTGCTCGCCGTCGCTGTTGATTCTGCGCTTGCAGTTCATCGAGTACTTGTAGCCCTTGAAGGTCAGGATCAACTTGCTATCCGGACGGAGGCCGCGATACTTCTTTGGATCGCCGCTCATGCGCCAGCGCCGCTCGATCCGGCGCGACAGGTAACGTTCTATGGCCTCGATAAGCATCCGGTTGGTCGGGTAGATGCATCTTTGGCGGCCCCCCTTCGTGATGGGGGCTCGAAGGGATACCTCTTGCCGGATCGCCCCAGACGGAAACAGCACGTCGCCGACCTCGATTTGCGCAATCTCGGACACGCGCATGCCGACATGGATGCCCAGCAGCAGCACGAGAATATCGCGCGCCGGATCGCGGCTGGTGGCTTCGGTGACGCGGAGTAGATGCCGGTACTGGCCGGGCTTTAAAACGGTGGCTTGTGCCATTGAACACCTCTGAACAGGATTGAAATTGGTTTTATTCAGAGTGAGAAGCCGTTGGCCTCTTTTTCTAGTCTACCACCGCATGTTTCCTCTTGTCCTCGGAAAAGCCGGCGACGCCAAGGATGGTATATCGGTTGAAGAGACAGCGCGCCGCTAGCTCCCAAGCTTTGAAGGCACAGATCGCGGTGTGCGTGCGCGACGCCGTAACGCCGGGATTCAGCGCACTAAATACGCGACCTGATCCACTTCG
Organism: Duganella sp.; assembly: GCA_035565375.1. Lineage (GTDB taxonomy): Bacteria > Pseudomonadota > Gammaproteobacteria > Burkholderiales > Burkholderiaceae_D > Rugamonas. Next base: position 3,532 of record DATMSN010000436.1, read on the forward strand.
TCTAAGCCCGGAGAGACTGCCGAGATCGTCGGCACATTTGCGCTTCGGATCCTGGACCTACGGGTTTTCGCTTCGCCATGATGCCGGCGACGGGCCCGGCTCAGCCGACCTCCGGTCGGTACCATGCCTGCCGGCGCGGCTCGCCTGCGCCACCACGGCGCAGCAGCTAGCCAACTCCGCCACTGCCGCCCCCCCTGCAGCAAATCGAGCTCGCTTGCACTGCTGTCGCTTCGCCTCGATGCCGGCGCCAGTCGTTCGGATCGGCCATCTTCCAGTCCGCATCGTGCGCGCTGGGCGGCGGAAAACGACACTTAGTTTGGATAGCGTTGTTACCTAGCCAGGCGCGTAGGCCATCAGCTCCTGTGCGATGTGCCGGTCCAGCACAACCAGCATGGCGTGCATCTGCGCCACCAGACGGCGCGCGTTGGCCGTGTCGGGGTCCGACCGCACCCGCTCCAGCGCCAGGCACAGGTTCCCGAAGCGCATCGCGCCGACCGCGCGCGCGGACGATTTGATGCGATGGCCCAGCTCCGACAGCAGCAGCAGATCGTCCCGCGCCAGCGCGGCGTCGATCTCGCGCATGCCGTCGCGCGCCGATTCGACAAACAGCATCGCGTATTTGCGCATCTTGTCCGGCTTGCCGCCAAAGGTCTGCGCCAGCGCGGCCAGGTCGAACAGTTCCCCGTCCACGGATTCCGGGTCAGCCACCGGTGACAGCGTTTGCAAGCCCGTTTGCGCGATGCCCTGGGCGCGTATTTCCACCTCCGTATCCGTCATCGTCCGCACCGGCGGCTGGGCCGGCGCCAACGCGCCCGTCGCCGCCGCCGGGGTGGAGCCGTCGGCCATC
>DATMSN010000437.1:0-7534 GCA_035565375.1 Duganella sp.
CCGCCGGCCGATGGCGCCGCGCCGGCGTCCTTTCTCGCGCTGGACCGCGAGACGCTGCGCGCGGTCGCGCTGGCGCACGATGTCTGCCCGTACTACCTCGGTACCGAGATGGCGCGCTGGTGCGACATCGTCATCGGCGACTACAACTACTACTTCGACCTCAGCGCCATGCTGCACAGCCTCACGCAGCTCAACGAGTGGAAGGTCAACGTGCTGGTGGACGAGGCGCACAACATGGTCTCTCGCGCGCGCAAGATGTACTCGGCCGAGATGGAGCACGCCAGCCTGCGCATGCTGCGCAAGACCGTGCCGGAGGAATTGAAAAAACCGCTGGACCGCGTGCACCGGCAATGGAACCAGCTGGAGAAGGACCAGACGCCCGAGTACCAGTGCTACGCCACGCTGCCGGAAAAATTCATGGGCGCGCTGCAGACGGCGGCCACCGCGATTTCGGACTACATGGCCGACCACCCGAGCCACGTCGACGCCGACCTGCAGAACTTCTACTTCGAGGCCCTGCTGTTCGCGCGGCTGGCCGAAAGCTTCGGCGACCACGCGCTGTTCGACATCGAGAAAACCGAAGGCGCGCGCGCCAGCCATTCCAACTCGGTGCTGTGCATCCGCAATATCGTGCCGGCGCCCTTCCTCAAGCCGCGCTTTGAAAGCACGCACACCACCGCGCTGTTCTCGGCCACGCTCAGTCCATGGAACTACTTCGGCGACATGCTGGGCATGCCCGACACCACCGCCTGGGTCGACGTCGAATCGCCGTTCGTGGCCGAGCAACTGGCGGTGCGGGTGGCCGGGCACATCTCCACCCGCTACCAGCACCGCCAGCAGTCGCTGCGCCCGATCGCCGCCTTGATGGGCCAGCAGTACCAGCGCCAGCGCGGCAATTACCTGGCCTTCTTCAGCAGCTTCGATTACATGGAAAAGGCGGCCAACCAGTTCGCCGAAGCCTACCCGGACGTGCCGGTGTGGCGCCAGTCGCGCCGCATGGACGAAACCGAACGCGCGCAATTCCTGGCCCGCTTCACGCTCGAGAGCGAAGGCATCGGATTCGCGGTGCTGGGCGGCTCCTTCGGCGAAGGCGTCGACCTGCCCGGTGCGCGCCTGATCGGCGCCTTCGTCGCCACCCTGGGGCTACCGCAGATCAATCCCGTCAACGAGCAAATCCGCCAGCGCATGGAGGCCATCTTCGGCGCCGGCTACGACTACACCTACACCTACCCCGGCATGCAAAAGGTGGTGCAGGCGGCCGGCCGCGTGATCCGCACCCAGTCCGACCGTGGCACCGTCTACCTGATCGACGACCGCTTCGGCCGCCCCGAGATCCAGCAATTGATGCCGGCCTGGTGGCGGATTGAATCCGCACTCCCTACATGATAGCCGCACACTATTGGCACCGATCGCACAATGGGAAAAAATAAAATAATGATAATTATTTCGTAGTATGATAATTGGCTCGGATCACCACGCTTTTGTTTATAACTGACAACAGGTGTTTGACAATGCCGAAGATTATTTCGAAAATTATCCGCTTCCTGCTGTATGCGCTAATGCTGCCTGGCGCGCCATCGTTCGGCGCCGTGATCATCGTCGCCAACGACGACATCGCCTCCGGCCCTTTGCCGGTCTGGAACGCCAGCGTCGATCCCCAGGCCTACCTGGGCAAGTACGACTACAGCGTCGCCAACGTGATCGCCCCCGGCAACGACACACTGCTGGTGCTGCCGGTGTCGGCCGTGCCGGAGCCGTCCGCCGTGCTGACGGTCATGCTCGGCCTGAGCATCCTCGGCATCGCGGCCCACAAACAAAGCAAGCCGTTTTAACCGGCCGCCGCGTCACCCGAGCGCCGCCCTGATTTTCTGATAGCCGCTGCGGCTCACCGGCAGCCTGCCGCCATCCTTGAGGATCGCCACGTGACTGTCCTTGGTCGCCTGCTCGATGCGCTCGACGCGCGCGATGTTGACAAGGTAGGAGCGGTGGATGCGCAGGAATTGTTCGCCGTCGAGCTGCCCTTCCAGTTCCGTCAGGCGCTGGTTCTTCAGGTAGGACTTGCCCTCGGAACGGATTTGCACGTAGTCGTCCTGCGCTTCGACATAATCGATCTTGTCGCTGCCGATGACGTGGACTTTGGCGCCGTCGCGTATCAGCACGCGGCCCAGCGGCTTGTTGCGCGCGGCCGCTTCGCGCACCATGTTATCCACCGCCGCATCCGGCGCGCCCTTGCCCACGTTGGCGCGCGCATGCGCCAGCGCCTGGTCGAAACGCTGCTGGCTGAAAGGCTTGAGCAGATAGTCGAGCGCGTGAAACTCGAACGCCTTGATCGCGTACTGGTCGAAGGCGGTGGCGAAGATGTAGCGCGTTTTCGCGCCCGCCAGCTCGGCCACCTCGAAGCCATCGAGCTTGGGCATCTGGATATCGAGGATCACCAGATCCGGCGACAGCTCGGTGATCGCCTTGACGGCCTCGAAGCCGTTGGCGCATTCGGCCACGATCTCGGCGTCCGCATGCCCGGACAGGTACTCGCGCACCACGGCGCGCGCCAGCATTTCATCGTCGACGATTATGATACGCATGCTTGGGTCTCCACCATTAATCTTCACCTTCCGTCGTTTGCGCCGGCATCGCGATCTCGACGCCGAAGCCGCCGTCGCCACGGCCCCAATGGATGCTCGCCTCGTGCTTGTAAGCGCCCGCCAGGCGCTGGCGCACATTGGCCAGGCCGATGCCGGTGCCGGTGCCGGTACCTTTGCCCGGCGCCGGCCCCATATCCGCGTCGACCGGATTGTCGACGCGGATATGCAGCATCGATCCGGCGCGCCGCGCGCCCACGCGTATCGTGCCGCCCTCCGGCAGATTGCAGATACCGTGCTTGACGGCGTTCTCCACCAGCGGCTGGATGATCATCGGCGGCACCAGGCAGGCCAGCGCCGCGTCCTCCAGCGCCTCCTCAACCAGCAGCCGCTGGCCGAAGCGCACCTGCTCGATCGCCAGGAAATGGCGGATCAACACCATCTCCTCCCCCAGCGTGACTTTTTTATGCGCCTCCATGCCCAGGCTTTGGCGGAAGAAGCTGGCCAGTTCCAACGTCATGCGGCGCGCCGCCTTCGGGTCCTGCGACGTCAGCGCGCTGATCGAATTGAGGCTGTTGAACAGGAAGTGCGGATCGATCTGCGTGCGCAGCATGCGCAGCTCGGCCTCCTGCGCCATCAGCAGCGATTCGAGCTCGCGCTGCTCGGCGTTTTTGGCGCGCACGAATTCGATCACCATGTAATGCAGCGCTGCGGCCAAGCCGTACAGCAGGATGCCCAGTCCAACGATCAACGCCGACATCTGCCTGGTGATGGCGATGCCCGCCCAATCGGCGCCCAGCAGCATGGTCAGCCCGTTCCACGCCTGGCCCAGCAGCAGCCACAGTATGCCGCACACCACCGCTGCGGCCATCAGCACCAGCGCGATCGACAGCGGCCGGCGGCTGCCCAGCGGATAGGCGCGGCACATATAGTAGGCCGAATAGCCGGCCGCGAAGGCGTACACCAGATTGATCGGAATGGCGAACAGCATGGCGTTGGCCATCGGCGTGTCGCTCGAGAGCGAGATCACGCCGCCCAGCGCGATGCCGATGAACAGCCACACGACCATGTAGATGGCCGCGCCGCGCCGGCCGGATGAGTTCTCCCACATCCTCAGTTACGGACTTCCAGCCCACCCATGATGGCGTAGCCGCGCACGTACAATACTTTTCCCGGCGTGGCGGGCGGCACGGTCTTTTCCTCGAAGCCGCCCATGATCGGCGTGCCCTGCAACACGACGGTCCAGTCGACCGGCACCTTGATGGTGACGCCGCCGAACAACGAGAACACGTTGAGCACCGCCTCGCCGTTGATCGAGCTTTGACGCAGATCGAGATCGCAGCCGCCCATCAGCGCGGTGATCTCGCCGCCGCGGAAATCGGCCGTGGTGATGCGGCGCTTGAAGGCGCCCATGAACGCGGTGATATCGACTTCCGTCTGTTCGAACTCGTTGTCAAGCTTGGCGCTTGCCTGCTCGAGGCCGGACCTGCCGACGGCCGATTTGAACACCACCGCGACGCCGAACACGATCAGCAGCACGGGCCAAAGCGACCGCCAGCTGATGTCGATGATGCCGAAGCGGCGCAGGAAGATCACACAGCCGGCCGCGATCAGTCCACCGCCGATCAACCTGCCCGACGAGGTGCGGGTTTGCATCAACTTCAGCGTGCCGAAGAAAATCAGCGCGAGCGGCAGCAGGTGGCGCCGGAAATCGAGGTCGATCCAGCCCAGGTTATCGACCAGGAACAGCAAGCCGATGACGATGACCGCGACACCGATGGCCATCTGCGATTTCGGATCGGTTTTGGCGAAGGCGCTCATTTGCGCTCCCCGTCCGCGGCGAAGATGTTATCGAGCAGTGGGCGCAGCAGCATGCCGACCCCGCAGGCGACGATCAGCGCCGGCCAGGTGTCGCCGAAGCCCCAGCCCCAAATGCGATTGAACGAAACGTACCACCAGCCGGCGAAGAAGATGCTTCCGAGGCCGCCAAGCAGGTACTTGGGCGTGGTGGGTGGAATAATTTGCGTGATGCCGCTGATGACGACCAGCCATGGCCAATAACGCCACAGGCGGGTGATGTCGACGTCGAAGTCGATGTAGCCGGCGCGTTCCAGCAGGAAGGCGCAGCCGACGGCGATCATCAGCAACCCCCAGACCAGCTGTTTGCGCCATTGGTAAGCTATTTCCGCGTTCATGTGAGTCCCCCAAGTCGGTATGGACATAACAATACCGGGGAACGGAAGGCGGGGGAACCGCTATTCGGCGAATAGCGGAAAAGAGCCGGTGAACGGCGAAGGGGGAGATTGCGCGTTCAGGAACGTCCGCCGTTGCTGACCTTGGGCTCGAACATCAACATGCCCCACCCCAGCTGGCGGCGGATTTCCTCGGGTTTCGGCGGCGGTTTGACGTCGCGCGTGCGGCGTTCAAGGTAGGCCCGGACCAGATACTTGGATGGATGAGTAGTCTGCGACATGATCTTCTCCCGAGGCAGCAACGTCGTTATTGGTGCCGGTACTTGAGGCTACCGGCTAACCTGCTGCCGAGCTTTCATCTGACGATGCGCTCCAAGCACGCAAGGCCAGTTTATGTCGTTACGCTATCAATATCTGTACGGCGCCACACACTGGCGGCCATCACAGCTTACGCTGCAGGAACTCCAGAAAACAGCTGATGCGCTGCGCCAGCTGGGTGTTGCGGTAATAAACCGCGTGGATCTGCTGGCGGTAGCCGGTGTAGCTACCTTCGAGCACCTTGACCAGGCGGCCGGCGTCGAGATCGGCGCGCGTCATGAAATCGGCCAGGCAGACGATGCCCTGTCCGGCCAGCGCCAACTGGCGCAGCGTCTCGCCGCTGGAGGCCGATATCGACGGCGTGATCTGCAGGCTGTTGCCGGTGGCGTGGCGCAGCGGCCAGCTGTTGCCCTGCTCGTACTGCGCGAAGCCGACCAGCGAATGCGCGGCCAGGTCTTCCGGCTTGTGCGGCGTGCCATGCCGCTCCAGATAATCCGGACTGGCCAGCACGTACAAGGGACTGGAACTGAGCGCGCGCGCATGCAAGGTCGAATCGGTCAGCGCGCCGATGCGGATCGCGATGTCGGTGCGGTGTTCGATCAGATCGGTGATCTGGTCGTTGCTGCTCAATTCGAGCCGGATGTCCGGGTACAGCGCGCGGAACTCCGCCATGTGCGGCACCACGCAATGGAGCATGAACGGCGAGGCCGCGTCCACGCACAAGCGGCCGGACGGTTTCTGGCGGCGGATGCGGATGGTCTCTTCGGCTTCCTCCATCGCGCCGAGGATGGCGCGCGCGCGTTCCAGGAACAGGTGGCCCTCCTCGGTCAGCTCCATGCGGCGCGTGGTGCGCGTCAGCAGCGACGTGGCCAGCTTGTCCTCGAGCCGCGACAGCGCGCGGCTCACGCCGGAGGTGGTCTGGCCCAGATGGACGGAGGCGGCGCTAAGGGTGCCGCTGTCGATTACGGTGATGAAAGTTTTCAGATCGTCGGAATTGATATCCACGTTTTCAGCTCAAAAATCGTTATGCCACGTACAGCAGCACCGCGCCGAAATGGCATGCGCTGCCGCCCAGTACAAACAAATGCCAGACGCCGTGGCCATGGCGCCATTTATGGTCGGTGACGAAGAAGCCGATGCCCACCGTGTAGACCACGCCGCCGGCCGCCAGCCACATGAAACCGTCCCAGCCCAGCGCGTCGATCAACGGACTGGCGCCGATCACGCCGACCCAGCCCATGGCGACATAGATCACCAGCGAGAGCACGCGCGCGCCCTTGGCGAACCAGATCTCCTGCAGTATGCCGACGATGGCCAGGCCCCAGACCACGCCGAACAGCGACCAGCCCCACGGCCCGCGCAGGCTCACCAGCGTGAACGGCGTATAGCTGCCGGCGATGAGCAGGTAGATGGCGCAGTGGTCCATCCGCCGCAGCACATCTTTGGCGCGGCCGCGCAGGCTGTGATACAGGGTCGAGGTCAGATACAGTCCGAGCAGGGTGGCGGCGTAGACGCTGAAGCTGACGACCTTCCAGATGTCGCCGCTGCGCGCCGCCATCACGATCAGCAGCGTGCCACCGATGGCGGCCAGCGCCGCGCCCACCACGTGCGTGATGCTGTTGAAGCGCTCTCCGTAATACATATGTGCTTCCAATGCTGATGTGGCCACGGCAGGGAGCGCTGTGGCCACTTGCATTGTATAGCGCATCGCTACCCGCCGTTGCCGCGTTCACGCGCGTACCCGCGCCGCGATACCTTGGGTCCCGCCTGCGTCGACCATACTTTATTTGCAATTAGCAAAAACTCAATCGTAGCATATAAGGAATTAATTCGAAGCAATGTTACAAATTGGGTTAGTCGCGCGTTGACCGTTCGCGACAAGTGTCGCATAATAACCCCACTAGTCGCATAAAGGTATAGTCATGTCTGGAAACACTCCCATTCCCTCCGTCAGCGAGCTGGCGCTACTGAAGGCGCTGTGGAAGCGGCAGCCGCTGAGCGCGCGTGAAATCCACCACGCCGCCGACGACGAGCTGGCCTGGTCGTTTTCGTCGACCCGCAAGACGCTGGACCGCATGCTGGAAAAGCAGATGGTCGGCCTGGGCACGGTCCACGGCATCAATGTCTACAGCGCGCGGCTGGAAAAGGTCGGCACGCTGGCCGCGTTCGCGCACGACTTCGGCCGCCGCGTGATGGAAATGGACGCGCCGCTGCCCATCGCCATGTTCACCGGCAGCAAACTGGTCGACCTGCAGGAATTGGCCCGGCTGGAGCAAATGCTGCACGATTGGCCCGACGACGAAGCGGCCAAGCCATGATGCCGGCCTACGTGTTGATGTTCAAATGGCTGCTGGCCGGCGTCAGCTGCGCGCTGGCGGGTCTGGCGATGTACTACCTGCTCAACGCCGCGCTGCGCGCGTGGCCGGCGCTGGCGGCGCGCCGCGC
>DATMSN010000438.1:0-3829 GCA_035565375.1 Duganella sp.
CGCCTCGCGCCTGAAGGGCGGCGCCGGCGTGGCGCTGGCGCTGAGCGTGGCCGGCTTCATCGCCACCGGCGCCTGGATCTTCTACAACACCAACGTGCTCAACAACTACGTGCCGTCGGACGTCGCGATGGACCGCCAGGCGCATTATGAAAAGAGCTACCGCAAGTACAAGGACTTGCCGCAGCCGCGCATCACCGACGTGCGCGCCGATGTCGACATCTATCCGGCCGAGCGCCGGGTGGCGATCCGCGGCCACTATGTGCTGGAAAACAAGACCGGCGCGCCGCTGTCCGAACTGCGGCTGCAGTTCAACCCGGACATCGACACCCGCTTCGAGAACTTGCCGCCGCACCAAGTCGTACTCGACGACAAGATCGCCGGCTTCCGCGTCATCAAGCTGGCGCAGCCGATGGCGCCGGGCGCGCGGATCGACCTCGCGTTCACCGTCGACGTCCACCACCAGGGCTTCACCAACGGCGGCGCGGCCGACAGCGTCAACCTGAACGGCACCTTCTTCAACAACAGCGAGTTCTTCCCGCACTTCGGCTACCAGAGCGCGGGCGAGCTGACCGACCGCAACGAACGCCGCAAGCGCGGCCTGGGCGAGCCGCAGCGCATGGCCAAGCTGGAGGACGAGAAGGCGCGCGCCAACCACGCCTTCGGCGGCGAGTCGGACTGGATCAACTTCGAGACCACCGTCTCGACCAGCGGCGACCAGATCGCCATCGCGCCCGGCTACCTGCAAAAGAGCTGGGAGCAGGGCGGGCGCCGCTACTTCCACTACAAGATGGACCGGCCGATGGTCGACTTCTTCGCCTACCTGTCGGCGCGCTGGAACGTCAGGAAGGGCGAATGGCGCGGCGTGCCGATCGAGGTCTACTACGACAGCAAGCACGCCTACAACGTCGACCGCATGATCGCGTCGACGCAAAAGTCGCTCGACTATTTCGACGCCAACTACACGCCGTACCAGCACAAGCAGGCGCGCATCCTGGAGTTCCCGAACTACCAGGGCTTCGCGCAATCGTTCGCCAACACGATCCCGTATTCCGAATCGCTCGGCTTCATCGCCGACCTGCGCGACAAGGAAGACATCGACTATGTCTTCTACGTCACCGCGCACGAGATGGCGCACCAGTGGTGGGGGCACCAGGTGACCGGCGCCAACGTCCAGGGCTCGACGATGCTGATCGAATCGCTGGCGCAGTACTCGGCGCTGATGGTGATGGAAAAGGAATACGGCCGTAGCAAGCTGCGCCGCTTCCTGCGCTTCGAGCTCGACAGCTACCTGCGCGAGCGTGGCGGCGAGCTGATCGAGGAGCAGCCCTTGTTCCGGGTCGAGAACCAGCAATACATCCACTACCGCAAGGGCAGCCTGGTGTTCTACCGCCTGCGCGACGAGATCGGCGAGGAGGCCGTCAACCGCGCGCTCAAGCGCTTCCTGCGGGACAAGGCGTATCAAGAGGCGCCGTACACCACCAGCCGCGAGTTGCTGGAATACATACGGGCCGAAGCGCCGCAGGACAAGCAGGCGCTGATCACCGACCTGTTCGAGAAGATCGTCTTCTACGACAACCGGGTGACGGAAGCGAAGGCGAAAAAGCGCGCCGACGGCCAATGGGACGTGACGATGACCCTGCACCTGGCCAAGATGGAAGCGGACGGCAAGGGCAAGGAAACGCCGCGCGCCTACGACGAGCCGGTGGAGATCGCCGTCTTCGCCCGCGCGCCGGGGGCCAAGGAAAGCGAGGAGCGGTTGCTGTTCACGGAGAAGCGGCTGTTGGTGGGCAGCGCCCCGGTGGTCACGGTGACGGTCAAGGAGCAACCGTTCGACGTCGGCGTCGACCCGTACAACAAGATGATCGACCGCGTCTCGCGCGACAACCGCAAGGAAGTGACGATCGACTAAAACTCCGGGGTCAGGTCCACCAATGCTACACGTGCTCATGCATCAATGGCGGACCTGACCCCGGATCGCGGATCGGCAACCGCATATCCGTCGCGGAAACGCGTAGGGCGGATTAGCCGAAGGCGTAATCCGCCAAGCGCCGCCAGCGGCCCTGAACTCCTCAGCGAGGTGTAATCGGCGCATGCAACGCCATCAGCTCGACAACCCAATCAATGAACACCCGAAGCTTCTTGCTGACATGCCGATTCGGCGGATACGCTATATAAAGCGGCATCGGATCGATATGCCAGTCGTCGAACAGCGGCACCAGCGCGCCGGCCCCGACCTGCGCCTCGGCCATATAATCGGGCAACCACAACACCCCCAAACCGGCCAGGCCGGCGGCCAGATACGCATTGCCATCGTCAATCGCCAGGATGTGGCGACCGCGCAGATGCACCGATTCGCTCCCGTTGCGCATGACATAGGGCAAGCCATCGCCGCTGCGCGCGCCTTGAAACCTGATCAATCGATGATGCGAGTCCTCCAGCTCCGCAGGGTGCACGGGCGTACCCGAACGTTCAAGGTAATCGGGCGCCGCGTACACGCGCATCCGCAGCTCACCGACGTGCCGGGCCACCAGCGATTGATCGGTGATTTCCCCGCCACGCACGACGCAATCGACGTTTTCGCCGATCAGATCGACCTTGCGGTCGCTGGCGCCCAGGTCGAACTGGATATCCGGATACCTGGCGTGGAAGCGCGGCAGCGCCGGCACCAGGATCAGCGTGGCGAACGGACTCGGCACGTCGACGCGCAACTGTCCCCGGGGTGCCGTTAGCGCGCCTGGCAGGCTGGTTTCAACCTCCTCCAGTTCGCCGAGCAGGCGCACCACGCGCTCGTAATAGACGGCGCCGTCCTCGGTGACGTTGACCTGGCGCGTGGTCCGGTTCAGCAACTTCACGCGCAGACTGGCCTCGAGCTGCTGCATCAACAAGGTGATGCTGGCCCGGTTCATGCCCAGCGTTTGCGCGGCCTTGGTGAAGCTGCCCGCCTCGACAATCCGGACGAACGCGCGCATCGCGTCGAATTTGTCCACATCCACCTCCCAGTAATTGTTTGGATTATACAAACAGTCCTGATCGGGGTTGCCCGTTTATCTATCCGTCGCGCGGCGTTAAAGTGCATCGATGCCAAGCCCGAGCCGGGCGCGCAACTTTAAGGAGATAAGTCGATGACAGTTCGTGACGTGGTGTTTCCCCCGGGGCGGCAAGCCCTGTATGAAAGAAACCGCTATTCGCCGGCGGTGCGCGCCGACGGGTTGCTGTTCGTGTCGGGGCAGGTGGGCAGCCGCGAGGACGGCTCGCCGGAACCGGAGCTGACGGCGCAGGTGCGGCTAGCGTTCGACAACCTCAACGCGGTGTTGCGCGCCGCGCACTGCACTTTTGACGACGTGGTGGACGTGACGGTATTCATCGTCGACCCGGAATCGAAGTTTGAACAGATCTGGAGCACGGCGCAGGAGTACTGGGGCGAGGCGCCCTATCCGAACGTCACCGCGGTGGGTGTCACGTGGCTGTACGGCTTCCAGTTCGAGATCAAGGCCATCGCCAAAATTCCCGCGTGACAACTCCAGGGTCAGGTCCACCATTGCTACACGGGCTGATGCATCAATGGTGGACCTGACCCCGGATTGCGCGTCTAGGCCGCCAAGGCGGGGTGGTACGAGGCATCGTTGGCGCAGCCGCCGGTTCCCAGCCGAGGCGGCGGCGAGACGCTTACCGACACCGGCTGGTCGGCGCCGAGCAGCGTCACCATCGCCGGCACGTCCAAGCCGTTGATCGCGGCCTGGAAGCGACGTATCAGCTCGCGGCACAGCTTCTCGCTTGCCGGCGCCTCGCTCTCGCCCTCCCGCAACCGCCGCCGCGCGCGCGCCAGGTG
>DATMSN010000439.1:0-4329 GCA_035565375.1 Duganella sp.
GCATTCTCGACCCGTCGACCGGCAAGCCGGTCGGGGCCGACGATCCGTTCTTTGCAAATGTTAATAACGAGCTGTCCGACAAGGGCTTCATCGTTACCGCCGCCGACGATCTCGTCACCTGGGCCCGCACCGGCTCGCTGATGTGGATGACGTTCGGTCTCGCCTGCTGCGCGGTCGAGATGATGCAGATGTCGATGCCGCGCTACGACGCCGAGCGCTTCGGTTTTGCGCCGCGTGCCTCGCCGCGCCAGTCCGACGTGATGATCGTCGCCGGCACGCTGACCAACAAGATGGCGCCGGCGCTGCGCAAGGTCTACGACCAGATGCCGGAACCGCGCTGGGTCATCTCGATGGGCTCGTGCGCCAACGGCGGCGGCTACTACCACTACTCGTACTCCGTGGTGCGCGGTTGCGACCGCATCGTGCCGGTGGACGTCTACGTGCCGGGCTGTCCGCCGACGGCCGAGGCCCTGCTGTACGGCATCATGCAGCTGCAAAACAAGATCAAGCGCACCAACACGATCGCACGCTAAACGAGGCCGCTTCAGAAGATGACTACACAATTAGAACAACTGCAAAGCGCCCTCGGCACCGCCCTGGGCGATCGCGTTAGTATCGCCGTCGCGCTGGGCGAGGTCACGCTGACCGTCAAGGCCGCCGACTACTACGGCGTCATGCAAACGCTGCGCGACGACAAGTCGCTCGGCTTCGAACAATTGATCGACCTGGCCGGCGTCGACTACCTGAACTACGGCGACGGTGCCTGGGACGGCCTGCGTTTCGCGGTCGTCGTGCACCTGCTGTCGATCCGGCACAACTGGCGCGTGCGCGTGCGCGCGTTCGCCGCCGACGACGAGATGCCGCTGCTGCCGTCGCTGGTGCCGTTGTGGCGCGCCGTCAACTGGTACGAGCGCGAAGCGTTCGACATGTTCGGCATCCTGTTCGAAGGCCACAACGACCTGCGCCGCATCCTCACCGACTACGGCTTCATCGGCCATCCGTTCCGCAAGGACTTCCCGGTGTCGGGCTATGTCGAAATGCGCTACGACCCCGAGCAGAAGCGCGTGATCTATCAGCCGGTCACCATCGAGCCGCGTGAAAACGTGCCGCGCGTGATCCGCGAAGAAAATTACGGGAAGTAAAAAATGGCTGAAATTAAGAACTACACCCTGAACTTCGGTCCGCAACACCCGGCCGCGCACGGCGTGCTGCGCCTGGTGCTCGAGCTCGACGGCGAAGTGATCCAGCGCGCCGACCCGCACATCGGCCTGCTGCACCGCGGCACCGAGAAGCTGGCCGAGCAAAAGACCTACCTGCAGTCGGTGCCGTACATGGACCGCCTCGACTACGTCTCGATGATGTGCAACGAGCACGCCTACGTGATGGCCATCGAGAAGCTGCTGGGCCTGGAAGTGCCGCTGCGCGCCCAATACATCCGCGTCATGTTCGACGAGATCACCCGCATCCTGAACCACCTGATGTGGCTGGGCGCGCACGCGCTCGACGTCGGCGCGATGGGCCCGTTCTTGTACGCGTTCCGCGACCGTGAAGACCTGTTCGACTGCTACGAGGCGGTGTCGGGCGCGCGCATGCACGCGGCCTACTACCGTCCGGGCGGCGTGTACCGCGACCTGCCGGATTCGATGCCGCAGCACAAGCCGTCGATCATCCGTTCGGACAAGGCCATCGCCAACCTGAACGAGAACCGCCAGGGCTCGCTGCTGGACTTCATCGAGGACTTCACGCGCCGTTTCCCGACCTATGTCGACGAATACGAAACGCTGCTGACCGACAACCGCATCTGGAAACAGCGGACCGTCGGCATCGGCGTGGTGGCGCCGGAAGACGCGCTGGCGATGGGCTTCACCGGCGCCATGCTGCGCGGTTCGGGCATCCAGTGGGATCTGCGCAAGCACCAGCCGTACGAAGTGTACGACTTGATGGACTTCGACATTCCGATCGGCACCAACGGCGACTGCTACGACCGCTACCTGGTGCGCGTCGAGGAATTGCGCCAGTCCAACAAGATCATCAAACAGTGCGTAGAATGGCTGCGCAACAATCCAGGTCCGGTCATCACCAGCAATCATAAAGTCGCGCCTCCGGGCCGCGTCGACATGAAGACCAACATGGAATCGCTGATTCACCACTTCAAGCTGTTCACCGAGGGCTTCCACGTGCCGCCGGGCGAAGCGTACAGCGCGGTGGAGCATCCGAAGGGCGAGTTCGGCGTCTACCTGCTGTCGGACGGCGCCAACAAGCCATACCGTATGAAGCTGCGCGCACCCGATTACGCCCACCTGCAGGCGCTGGACGAAATGGCGCGCGGACACATGATTGCCGACGCCGTGACCATCATCGGTACGCAAGACATCGTGTTCGGCAGTATTGACCGCTAAAAGGCAAAAGTATGTTGTTATCAGAGCAGTGCTACAAAAAAATCGATCGCGAACTGGCCAAGTACCCGGCCGACCAGCGCCAGTCGGCCGTGATGGCCGCGCTGGCCCACGCCCAGGTTGAACTGGGCTGGATCTCGCCGGAAACCATGCAGGAACTGGCCGACTACATCCAGATGCCGGCGATCGCCGTGCAGGAAGTGGCCACTTTCTACAATATGTACAACCTGAAGCCGGTCGGCCAGCACAAGATCACCGTGTGCACCAACCTGCCATGCGCGCTGTCGGGCGGGGAGCGCGCCGCGCACCACCTGAAGCAAAAGCTGGGCATCGACTACCGCGACACCACCGCCGACGGCAAGTTCACGCTGATGGAAGGCGAGTGCATGGGCGCCTGCGGCGACGCGCCGGTCATGCTGGTGAATAACCACCGCATGTGCAGCTTCATGTCGAACGACAAAATCGACGGTCTCGTCGCGGAACTGAGTGGGAACAATACGAAATGACGTCCATCCACAATCGTCACATCGACCCGGTGATTCTGGCCAACCTCGACGGCAAGAACTGGCACCTGGAAGATTACGTCAAACGCGGCGGCTACAGCGCGCTGCGTCGCATCCTGGAAGAGAAGATCACGCCGGAACAGATCATCGCCGACCTCAAGGCGTCGTCGTTGCGCGGCCGTGGCGGCGCGGGTTTCCCCACCGGCTTGAAGTGGAGCTTCATGCCGCGCCAGTTCCCGGGACAAAAGTACCTGGTATGTAACTCAGATGAGGGCGAGCCCGGCACTTTCAAGGACCGCGACATCATGCGTTACAACCCGCATGCATTGATCGAGGGCATGGCCATCGGCGCCTACGCCATGGGCATCACGGTCGGCTATAACTACATCCACGGCGAGATCTTCGACGTCTACACGCAATTTGAAGACGCGCTGGAAGAGGCGCGCGCCGCCGGCTTCCTGGGCGACAAGATCATGGGCAGCGAGTTCAGCTTCCAGCTGCACGCGCACCACGGCTACGGCGCCTACATCTGCGGCGAAGAAACCGCGCTGCTCGAATCGCTCGAAGGCAAGAAGGGCCAGCCGCGCTTCAAGCCGCCTTTCCCGGCGTCGTTCGGCCTGTACGGCAAACCGACCACGATCAACAACACCGAGACCTTCGCCGCCGTCCCGTTCATCCTGAACATGGGCCCGGAAAAGTACCTGGCCATGGGGCGTCCGAACAACGGCGGTTCGAAGATCTTCTCGATCTCGGGCGACGTCGAATTACCGGGCAACTACGAAGTCCCGCTGGGCACGCCGTTCGCCAAACTGCTGGAACTGGCAGGCGGCATGCGCGGCGGCAAAAAGATCAAGGCCGTCATCCCCGGCGGTTCGTCCGCCCCGGTCATCCGCGGCGAACTGATGATGAACACCGACCTGGACTACGACTCGATCGCCAAGGCCGGTTCGATGCTCGGTTCGGGCGCCGTCATCGTCATGGACGAGACGCGCTGCATGGTCAAGGCGATGGAACGCCTGGCGTACTTCTACTTTGAAGAGTCGTGCGGCCAGTGCACGCCGTGCCGCGAAGGCACCGGCTGGATGTACCGCATGATCCACCGCATCGAAAACGGCCAGGGCCGTCCGTCGGATCTGGACGTGCTGAACTCGGTTTGCGACAACATCCAGGGCCGCACGATTTGCGCGCTGGGCGACGCGGCGGCGATGCCGATGCGCGCGTTCATCAAGCAATTCCGCGAAGAATTTGAATATCACATCGAGCACAAGCATTGCTTAGTGCCCGCTTACATCTAAGCTGCGTCAGGTAACGATCACCATGGTTGAAATCGAAATAGACGGCAAAAAAGTCGAAGTCCCTGCTGGTAGCATGGTGATGGACGCCGCCAACAAATTGGGAACCTACATTCCGCACTTCTGCTATCACAAGAA
>DATMSN010000440.1:0-6184 GCA_035565375.1 Duganella sp.
GGACGCGGGCCAACGCAGGCCAGCAGCGCGGCGCCGGTCTTCCAGATGTCGGCGATCGATTGCTCGACGCGGTAGGCGCGCACGTCGTCCTCGACCCGGTCGGCGGTGCGGCGCAGCGCCAGCTCGCGCAGCGCGATCAGATTCCCTTTGCGGAAGAAGTTTTTCGAGGCGCGCTCGGCCTGCTGTTCCTGATAGACCTTGCCGCCCTTGAGGCGCGCCAGCAGCTCGTCGGCCGGAATATCGACCAGCACCACCTCGTCGGCCTGGTCGAACACGGTGTCGGGCACCGTCTCGCCGACGCGGATGCCGGTGATGCCGCCGACGACATCGTTGAGACTTTCCAGGTGCTGCACATTGACGGTGGTGAGCACGTCGATGCCGGCGTCGAGCAGTTCCTCGATGTCCTGCCAGCGCTTCGGATGGCGCGAGCCGGGCGCGTTGGAGTGCGCCAGTTCGTCCATGAGGATCAGCGGAGGACGCCGCTCAAGCGCGGCGTCCAGATCGAATTCGGCGATGCTTTTACCGCGATAATCGATGCGCTTGAGCGGCAGCACTTCCAGCTCCCCCAGCATGGCGGCCGTCTCGCTACGCCCGTGGGTCTCGACCACGCCGACCAGCACCGTCATGCCATCGGCGCGCAGCTTGCGGGCGGCCGCCAGCATCGCGTAGGTCTTGCCGACGCCGGCCGAGGCGCCGAAGTAGATGCGCAGCTTGCCGCGCGCGGCCTTGCGCTCCTGCGCCTGCACCTGCGCCAGCAGCGCATCGGGGTCGGGCCGTTGGCTCTCGTTGGGGAACATGGACATGCGCTGATTTTACCCCTTGTCCGGGCTTGCCGCCCGATCCAAAGCCAGATTCAGCGCCAGCACATTGACCCTCGGCTCGCCGAAGAAACCGAACACCTGGGCGATCTGATGGCGCTCGATCAGCGCCATCACCTCCTTGGCCGGCAGCTTGCGGGCGGCAGCGATGCGGCCGGCCTGATAGCGCGCGGCGGCCACGCTGATCTCGGGATCGAGCCCGCTGGCCGATGCCGTCACCAGATCGACCGGTATGGCGGCGGTGTTGGACGGATCGGCCGCCTTGAGCGCATCGATACGTCCCTTGACCGCGTCCAGCAATGCCGGATGGTTCGGCCCCTGGTTGGAGCCGCCGGAACCGGCCGCGTTGTCGGGCATCGGCCCGGTGGCAGACGGACGGCCCCAGAAATACTTCGGCGAAGAGAACGACTGGCCGATCAGCGTGGAACCGACCTGCTTGCCGCCGACTTCCACCAGGCTGCCGGCCGCCTTGGCGGAAAACGCGGCGGCGCCGATGCCGGTGACGGCGAGCGGATAGACCACGCCGCAGATCAGTGTCAAGGCGCTGAAGACGACGACGGCGGGACGAATTGCGGAAAACGACATGATGAACTCCTTAAACCAGGTTAAGCGCCGACAGCAGCAGGTCGATGGCCTTGATGCCGACAAACGGCAGGATGATGCCGCCCACGCCGTACAGCAGCAGGTTGCGGCGCAACAGCGCGACGGCGCCGATGGCGCGGTAGCGCACGCCTTTGAGCGCCAGCGGAATCAGCGCGACGATGATCAGCGCGTTGAAGATCACCGCCGACATGATGGCCGACGACGGACTGGCCAGGTGCATGATGTCGAGCGCCTTCAGTTGAGGATAGGTGCCGACGAAGGCCGCCGGGATGATGGCGAAGTACTTGGCGATGTCGTTGGAGATCGAGAACGTCGTCAGCGAACCGCGCGTCATCAGCATCTGCTTGCCGATTTCGACGATCTCCAGCAGCTTGGTCGGATTCGAATCCAGGTCGACCATGTTGCCGGCCTCCTTGGCCGCCTGCGTGCCCGAGTTCATCGCCACGGCCACATCGGCCTGCGCCAGCGCCGGAGCGTCGTTGGTGCCGTCGCCGGTCATCGCCACCAGCCGGCCCTCGGACTGGTAGCTGCGGATCAGTTTTAGCTTGTCCTCGGGCGTCGCCTCGGCCAGGAAGTCGTCCACGCCCGCCTCGGCGGCGATGGCGGCGGCGGTCAGCTTGTTGTCGCCGGTGATCATGACCGTCTTGATGCCCATGCGGCGCAACTCCGCGAAACGCTCCTTGATGCCACCCTTGACGATGTCCTTCAGCTCGACCACGCCCATCACGCGGCCGCCGTCGACCACCACCAGCGGCGTGCTGCCGCGACGCGAGATGTCGTCGACGGCGCGGGTCACATCGGCCGGATACGGCAGGCCCAGGGCCTCGACGTACTTGCGCACGGTGTCGGCCGCGCCCTTGCGGATTTCGCGGTCGCCGATATCGACGCCGCTCATGCGGGTTTGCGCGGTGAACGGCACGAACACCGCGTTCAGCGACGCCATCTCGCGCTCGCGCAGGTTGAACTTCTGCTTCGCCAGCACCACGATGCTGCGCCCTTCCGGCGTCTCGTCGGCCAGCGAGGCCAGTTGCGCGATGTCGGCCAGCTGCTGGTCGGTCACGCCGGGCGCCGGCACGAACGACGACGCCTGGCGGTTGCCGAGCGTGATGGTGCCGGTTTTATCGAGCAGCAGCACGTCGACGTCGCCGGCCGCCTCCACCGCGCGGCCGGAGGTGGCGATCACGTTGGCCTGCATCATGCGGCTCATGCCGGCCACGCCGATGGCCGACAGCAGGCCGCCGATGGTGGTCGGGATCAGGCACACCAGCAGCGCGATCAGCACCGTGATGGTGACCGGCGTGCCGCTGCCGCTGGCGGCCACGGAGAACAGCGAAAACGGCAGCAGGGTCACGGTGACGATCAGGAAAACGATGGTCAGCGCCACCAGCAGGATCGTCAGCGCGATCTCGTTCGGCGTTTTCTGGCGCTTGGCGCCTTCGACCATCGAGATCATGCGGTCGAGGAAGGTCTCGCCCGGGTTGGCGGTGACTTTGACCACCAGCCAATCCGACAGCACGCGCGTGCCGCCGGTGACGGACGAGAAGTCGCCGCCCGACTCGCGGATCACCGGCGCCGATTCGCCGGTGATCGCGCTTTCGTCGACCGAGGCCACGCCTTCGATCACTTCGCCGTCGATCGGGATCACATCGCCCGCCTCGACCAGGATGTAGTTACCCTTGCGCAGATCGAGCGCGGGCTGCGGCAACCAGGTGGTGCCGTGCTTCGGGCTGGCCAGCTTCTTGGCGACCACGGTCTGCTTCAGGCTGCGCAGCGACGCCGCCTGCGCCTTGCTGCGGCCCTCGGCCATCGCCTCGGCGAAGTTCGCGAACAGCACCGTGAACCACAGCCAGACCGTGATCGCCAGGATGAAACCGGGACTGGTCTCGCCCTTGCCGAACAGCGCCTGCACATACAGCAGCGTGGTGATGATGCTGCCGACGTAGACCACGAACATCACGGGGCTGCGCAGCTGCGTGGCGGGATTGAGCTTGCGGAACGAGTCGGCGATGGCCGGCATCAGCAGCTCGGTATCGAACATCCCCTGCTTTTTGACGGGTGGATTGGTAAAGATCGTCATCTCTTTTTGAATTGTCTGCGACATGGTGATTCCTTATTTTGCAAACAGCTGCAGGTGGTCGACCACTGGGCCGAGCGCGAGCGCCGGAACGTAATTAAGCACGCCGACCAGCGCCACCACGCCGCACAGCAGGGCGATGAACATCGGGCCGTGGGTCGGCATCGTGCCGGCATTCGCTTGCAGCCTGTTTTTGCCGGCCAGCGAACCGGCGATGGCCAGGATAGGCACGATCATCGCGAAGCGGCCGAACCACATCGCCACCGCCAGCATGCTGTTATAGAACGGCGTGTTGGCGGACAGGCCGGCGAAGGCGCTGCCGTTGTTGTTGGCGGCGGAGCTGAACGCGTACAGGATCTCGGAGAAGCCGTGCGCGCCCGGATTGGCGATGCCCGCCTTGCCGGACTCGGTGAGGACGGCGATGGCCGTCCCCACCAGCACCAGGGTCGGCGTCACCAGGATGGCGATGGAGGTCATCTTCATCTCGTAGGCCTGGATCTTCTTGCCCAGGTATTCCGGTGTGCGGCCGATCATCAGGCCGGCGATGAAGACGGCCATGATGGCGAAGATCAGCATGCCGTACAGGCCGGAGCCGACGCCGCCGAAAATCACCTCGCCGAACTGGATCAACAGCATCGGGATCATGCCGCCCAGCGGCATGAACGAGTCGTGCATGGCGTTGACCGCGCCGCAGGAGGCGGCCGTCGTCACGGCGGCGAACAAGGCGGAGGCGCTGATGCCGAAGCGGGTCTCCTTGCCTTCCATATTGCCGCCCGATTGCAGCGCCGTCATGGACTGGTCGACGTGCAGCGCCTGCAGCGCCGGATGCGCCTGCTGCTCGGCGCCCAGCACCACCACGGTGGTGACGACGAACAGCAACGTCATCGCGCCCAGCACCGCCCAGCCCTGGCGCGGATCGCCCACCATGCGGCCGAACGCGAAGCACAATCCGGCGGGGATCAGGAAGATGGCCAGCATCTGCATGAAGTTCGTCAGCGGCGTCGGATTCTCATACGGGTGCGCCGAATTGGCGTTGAAGAAGCCGCCGCCGTTCGTGCCCAGCATCTTGATCGCCTCCTGCGACGCGACCGGTCCCATGGCGATGGTTTGCGTGGTCGCGGTCAGGGTTTCGGTGACCGGCTCGCCTTTGGCGTCTTTCAGCGGCTGGCCGTCCGCGCCCACTTTGGGCTGGGTGTAGGTGACCGGGTCGAGCAGGGTCACCTCTTTATAGGCGGAGAAGTTCTGGATCACGCCCTGCCCCATCAGGAACACGGCGAAGACCAGCGACAGCGGCAGCAGCACATACAAGGTCGAACGGGTGGCGTCGACCCAGAAGTTACCGATCGACTTGGCCGAGCGCGAGGAAAAGCCCCGGATCAGCGCATAGGCGACCGCCATCCCGGTGGCGGCGGAGAAGAAGTTCTGGCCGGTCAGCACCAGCATCTGGGTCAGGTAGCTCATGGTCTGTTCGCCGCTGTAGCCCTGCCAGTTGGTGTTGGCGACAAAGCTGACGGCGGTGTTGAACGACGAGTCGGGGCTGACGTTGGCCAGGCCCTGGGGATTGAGCGGCAGGAAGGCCTGCAGGCGTTGAAGCGCGTAGACGGCCAGCGCGCCGATGGCGTTAAAGGCCAGCAGCGCGATGGCGTAGGCTTTCCAGTTCTGGCCTTCGGGCTTGCCGTCATTGCCGGCGATGCCGGCGGCGCGGTACAGCAGCGCCTCGATCTTGCCGATCCAGCCCATGCCGGGGATGGCGCCGCCGTCGCCGACGCGCGCCAGCAGGACGCCGAGCGGATAAGCCAGCGCGATGACGGTGGCCAGGAACACCACCAGCAGAATGGTCGATTGCAGGGTTATCACAGCTCCTCCGCTTTCAGCAGGGCCACGATCAGATACACCAGCAGGCCGGCGGCGGCGGCCGCGCCGATCACGTAGAACAGGTTCATGGCTGGCCTCCCAGCTTGTCGCAACCGGCGGCAAACGCCGCGGTCACGGCAAAGAACACCACCATCGCACCGATAAATACTATGTCCATCACACCCTCACAGGTCTTGTTTTGATAATGAGGAGGTTATCGGGAAGGGTCTAAAGATTTTGTAAAGACTTGGAGAGGGGGTGTAAACAAACCGTAAAAATCGCTGCTCAGGCCCGAATGCCGCCAAGTTAAGCGGCCATCGGAACCACGTAGGGCGGATTAGCGCAGCGTAATCGGCCATGCATGCGCCGTCGGCGGCCCATCGATGGCCGATTACGGCGTTCCGCCTAATCCGCCCTACGAAAATCTTCTTAACTTAGTACGTTCGTTTACGCGCCGTTTACTCCGCGCCCCCGACTCTTTAGAGAATTTTTACAGTCGTCGGCATAAGCTTTAGACATTGCCACTACCTGAAAAGATCATGCTTACCTCCCTGTGCGGCATCTGGGTGCCGCTGGCCACACCGCTGCATCATGGCCAAATCGATTTAGCCGTCCTACAGAAACTGGCCGACGGCCTGATCGCCGATGGCGCCCACGGCCTGGTGGTCTGCGGTACCACCGGCGAAGCCTCGCAGCTTGACATCGACGAGCAGGACGCCGCGCTGGCGGCGGTGCTCGAAGTCGCGCAAAAGCGCTGCCCGGTCCTGATGGGCATCGGCGGCAGCGACACCTTCGCCGCCGCCGGCAAGGCGCTGCGCTTCGACGACGCCGGGCT
>DATMSN010000441.1:0-4340 GCA_035565375.1 Duganella sp.
CCGGCGTATGGCTGGCGTGGGGCGTGTTCGTCGGGGTCTACAGCGTGCAGGCGGGGGTGTGGGCGGTATCGGCGCTGCAGGGCGAGCGTATCGGCCTGTCGCTGCCGACGGTGGGCACCTTGCTGGCGGTGTCGTCGCTGCTCGGCTTCTTCGGCGCGGTGGTGCCGGCGATACCGGCGCTGGCGGCGCGGCGCGGGCTCACCGTCATGGGCGCGCTGCTGGTGATGTTCGCGTCGGTCGCCTGCTTCTTCACCGCCGACGGCGCGCCGGTGTTTTTCGTCGCCCAGCTGATGTTGAACGCGGCCTTCTACGCCATCATGGCGGTATTGAACAGCTTTATCTCGGCGCAGGACCGCGACGGCTCCCTGCTGTCGCAGTCGGTGGTGGTGACGTTCGCCGCCGTGGCGGTGGGCACGGTCGGCGCCGGGGAGCTGTTCCAGGACGCCGGCGGCCTGGGTGTGATCGTGTTCTCGCTGCTGGCGCTGGCCGTCAGCGTGCCGCTCGGATTGAAGGCGCTGCGCGGCCGGGTCAGCGCATCACCAGCGCTTTGACCGCCTCGAGCGCGGCGCCGCCGGTGCTGGTGGATTGCACCTGATTGCGGCCGCCTTCCTTGGCCACGTACATGGCGCGGTCGGCGGCGACGAACAGCGACTCGGTGTTGTCCAACTGGTGCGGATGGATGGTCGCCACGCCGATGCTGACGGTGAGCCAGTCGGACGTCGTCGAGCGCGGGTGGGGAATGCGCAGCGATTCGATATGGGCGCGGATCGCCTCGGCCATCATGGCGGCCGTCTCGGCGCCGGTTTCGGCGAACAGCAGCACGAATTCCTCGCCGCCGTAGCGCGCCGCCAGATCGGTGGGGCGCAGCGCGTGCGAGGCGATGGCGGCGGCCACCTGCTGCAGGCAGGAGTCTCCGGCCGGGTGGCCGAGCGTGTCGTTGTACAGTTTGAAGTGGTCGACGTCGAGCACCACCAGCGACAGCGGCTGGCCGCTGCGCATCGAGCGTTGCCACTCTTTTTCCAGGAAGGTGTCGAAGTGGCGTCGGTTGGCGATCTGGGTCAGCGGATCGACCATCGCGGCGCGCTGCAGCGCATCCTCCGATTGCTTGTGGTGGGTGATGTCGTGCAGCAGGCCGATGAACAGAGGCTGGCGCAGGTACATCGGCGTGAGCGTCAGGTCCATGCACACCGAGCTGCCGTTGCGGTGGCGGATGATGACTTCGCGCGTGCCGTGGCTGTGCGCCATCTCCGGCGAGGCGGCATAGCGCTCGAAGTATTCCAGGTACTCCTGTGCCACCAGTGGATTGAGCAGGTCGGAGATCGCGCGGCCGGCCAGCTCGTTCTCCTGGTAGCCCAGGTATTTGTCGCAGGCCGGGTTGGTGAACTGGATGCGGCCATCCGCCTCGATGATCAGCAGGCCCTCGGCCATGTTGTTGACGATGGTGCGCAGGCGTTCGGCCTGTTCCTCCTGGGTTTCGCTGTTGCTGCGGATCTGCAGCTGGGTGCGCACGCGCGCGCACACCTCGGCCATGCGCAGCGGCTTGCCGATGTAGTCGACGGCGCCGATGTCGAAGCCCGCCACCACATCGTCGGTGTCGGTCCTGGCGCTCATGAAGATGACGGGGATGCGTTGCGTGGCCGCGTGGCTTTTGAGCTGGCGGCAGGTCTCCAGGCCGTCCATGCCGGGCATGACCACGTCCAGCAATATCAGGTCGGGATGGACGCGGCGCGCGATCTTGAGCGCGCGCTCGCCGGAGGTGGCCACAAAGGTCTGATAGCCCTGTTGGACCATCAGCTTGCGCAGCATGGCCAGATTCTCCGGCGCGTCGTCAACGATCAGTATGGCGGCGTCGCGCCGCGTGGCCAATCCGGAACTCACGGGGTTCATTGCGTGTGGCCTTTAACCTGATGGGTCGTCTGGGCGTGGAGCAGCGATCGCGCGGAGGCGCGGCGCAAGGAGCTAGTTGGGGGAGTTTGTACACGCATGAACAAAGGCTTGCCTTACCAAGTGACTATCCATTCAAATCATACCGCGTTGCCCGCATGATATGTAAAAATTCAGCGTATGATTTTGGAGCGACACTTCAGCTTTGATAGCGACACGGGACCAGCGGCCGCAAGGAGGCGTGCTTTTTTTTGTGGAGACGACAAGAAGGGGAGCGTGGGCGGCGAACGCCGCCCACGAAATGCCGTGGCGGGACGGTTTTAGATCTTGGCGGCGATCAGTTTGCCGAGGATCTCGATGCCGGCGCGGATGCGTTCCGGCGGCACGGTCACGAACGACAGGCGCAAGGTGTTGGTTTCCGGCTCGTTGGCGTAGAACGGCGAACCCGGTACGAAGGCGACCTTCTGCGCGATCGCCTCGTCCAGCAGTTTCATCGCGTCGATGTGCTTCGGCAGCGTGACCCAGATGAACATGCCGCCTTCGGGCTTGGTCCATTCGACGCCGGCCGGGAAGTACTGCGCCATCGCGTCGAGCATCACCTGGCACTGGTTGCCGTACAGCGTGCGGATTTTAGGGATGTGCTGCTCCAGGAAGCCGTCCTTGATCACTTCATGCACGACCATCTGGGTCAGCTGCGAGGTGTGCAGGTCGGCGGCCTGCTTGGCCAGCTCCAGGCGGCGCACCAGCGGCAGCGGGGCCACCACGTAGCCCAGGCGGATGCCCGGCGTCAGCACCTTCGAGAAGGAACCCATGTAGATCACGCCTTCGGGATTCATCGCCACCATCTTCGGCAGCGGATCGCCCTTGTAGCTCAAGGCGCCGTACGGATCGTCCTCGATCAGCGGCAGGCCCAGGCGGGCGCAGGTTTCCACCAGCTCCAGGCGGCGCTCGACGGACAGGGTGCGGCCGGTCGGGTTCTGGAAGTTCGGCAGCGCGTACAGCAGGCGCGCGCCGGCGGCGACCGCGTCCAGCGAGGACGGCACCAGGCCGTGTTCGTCGGTGTCGACCGACTTGAACTCCGGACGGTAGACCGAGAACGCCTGCAGCGCGCCCAGGTAGGACGGCGTCTCGACCAGCACGCGGCTGCCTTCGTCGATCAGCACTTTGCCCAGCAGGTCCAGCGCCTGCTGCGAGCCGGACGTCATCAGCACCTGTTCGGGGATGATTTTGGCGCCGTTGGTCGACAGCGAATCGGCGATCCACTGGCGCAGCGGCAGATAGCCGTCGGTCGGGCCGTATTGCAGCGCGACTTTGCCGTTGTTTTGCAGGACCTTGTCGAAGGCGACCTTCATTTCGTCGACCGGGAAGGTCAGCGGCGACGGCAGGCCGCCGGCGAAGGAGATGATCTCCGGCTGCTGCGTGATCTTCAGGATCTCGCGGATGAAGGACGATTGCAGCTGGTCGGCGCGTTCGGAGAAGCGCCACTGGATCGGATTCGGATTTTCGATTTTCATACTTGTCTCACTAGATGTGTGCCGCCGCCGGAGGGGGCAGGCAATTCAACAAGCTCGCTTGTGGCGTGCTTTTATAAGAACGGCGCCGGATAGGACGCCGCCCGCTTACGCGACTTCCGCGATCAGTTCGATTTCGACGCAGGCGCCAAGCGGGATTTGTGCGACACCAAAGGCCGAGCGGGCGTGCTTGCCGGCGTCGCCGAAGACTTCGCCCAGCAGCTCGGAGGCGCCGTTGGTGACCAGGTGCTGTTCGGTAAAATCGGGCGTCGAGTTAACCAGGCTCATCAGCTTGACGATGCGGCGCACGCGGTTCAAATCGCCGCCGACGGCCGCCTGCAGGGTGCCGATCAAGTCGACGGCGATGGCGCGCGCGGCCTGCTTGCCTTCGGCCGTGTCGATGTTCTTGCCCAGCTGGCCCACCCACACGCTGCCGTCGGCGCGTTTGGCGATGTGCCCCGAGATGAACACCGTGTTGCCGGTTTGTGCGTACATGACGTAGGCGGCGGCCGGGGTGGCGGGTGCCGCCAGGGTGATATCGAGCGCTTTCAGTTTTTCGTAGACAGACATGTGCTTATCCAAATAGTAAGTGGGTGGGACTGTAGACCGATATTGTACTCTTGAGACAGGCGCCGCCTGCAATCGGGTCAAAATCAGAATACTCCACGGTTTTAGCGGCGTTTTACCTGCATTTTGCGGCCGAGGCCCACCGTGGCGATGACGGCGATTGCAAATATCACGGTCGGCCACTCGAGCGCCTCGCCCAGGATCACGGCCGCCCCGAGCAGCGACAGGAACGGCTGCACCAGCTGCACCTGGCCGACCCGCGCCACGCCGCCGAGCGCCATGCCGCGATACCAGAAGAAGAAGCCGATGAACATCGAGAACACCGACACATAGGCGAAGCCGGTCCAGGCGGCGGCGCCGGCGGCGGCGATCTGCCCG
>DATMSN010000442.1:0-13510 GCA_035565375.1 Duganella sp.
CACGCTCGCCATCGGGGCCGTCCTCGCCGGGCGGCGGGCGCCGGTCGCCGCGCAAGTCCTGGTAGCGCCGCATATAGTTGTCGAAGGGTTCGACGGCCATCGCCGCCCGCCAGCTGCCGTAGGTATGCAAATAGCCGCTCACGGCGGTGTAGAAGTGCGCCGCCGCCTGCTCGCGGCGGATGAGATCGACCTTTTTGGTCATCCCCACGTAAGCCAGCCCGCCGACCATCGCCACCGCCGCCAATCCGGTCAACAGCAAGGCCAGCATGAATTTCGTGCGCAGGGACATCCGAACTCCATCAAATTATTGCCAATAGGACAGTAATAATAGCTGAAGGCAGTGCCACCAAGAAAAAAATCACGACAAAAAGTTACCCTTAAGAACCGATGTTTCATAGGGAAAACACTAAGTTATACGAATTGCGAATGGCACGTATCACAAATCAAAATTTTTTTTATTTCTGAAAACGGCGCATACTGCACTGCATCAAACGAACATTTACAGGAGCTTCTCATGAACTCGACTACTTTCAACACTCACACCAACGCCAACTACGCAGCCAATGTCGCCAACGCGGTACGTCAACTGTTCGCCGCGCTGTTTGCACGGAAGCCAGCCGATGTTGCAGAAGCGACCACCGAGCGCGCCGATGAAACCATCTGGTGGCTGAGCAGCACCGCCAAAGACGTGGAAGCACACTCGCCCAACCTGGCCGCCGAACTGCGCTACATCGCAGCCCGCTTCGGTTAATCGCGGTTCACTCGATCTATTTAACTTACTGGAGAATCACCATGCTGACCATCATCGAAAACCTGCCCGCCGCTATCGCCCTGTCCGGCCTCGTACTGCGCCTCTACCTGGGCACCAAGCCAACCGACGACGCGGAATAAGCCGTGCGCGCGACAGCAAAAAGCCCCGGCCGCTAACGCGGTGCCGGGGCTTTTTAGTTTGCAGCAGTTTTATTTAAGCAGATTCAAGCGCGAGTTGCGCATCCCGTACAGGAAATACGTCAGGATCGCGGCCGACATCCAGATGACGAAGATCGTGTAAGTCGTCAGCGACAGCCCGAACATCAGATACAGGCAGGCGCCGATGCTCAGGCCCGGCACCACGTACGGCCCGAACGGCACGCGGAAACCCTTCACGCCTTTGCCGTTTTCCTTCTTGCGCATCACCGGCACCGCCAGCGACACCACGATGAAGGCCGTCAGCGTGCCCATGCTGACCATGTCCCACAGGAAGGTCGCGTCCACAAAGCCCGCCACCAGCCCCACGACGATACAGACGATCAAGGTGTTCTGCACCGGGGACGCCGTCTTCGCGTTCACCTTCTGGAACGACTTCGAGATCAGGCCGTCCTTGGAAATCGCGTACAGGATGCGCGTTTGGCCGTAAATCGTCACCAACGTCACGCTGAACACGGAAATCACCGCGCCGGCCGCCAGCACCAGCGCCGGCCAGGTCTTGCCGGTGACGTTCTGCAGGATCACCGCCAGTCCGGCTTCCTGTCCGGCGAACTTGGAGGCGGGCTGCGCGCCCATGGCCGCGACCGCCACCAACATATAAAACACCGTCACGATCGCCAGCGCCGACAGTATGCCGATCGGCACGTTGCGCTTGGGATTGCGCACTTCCTCGCCGGCCGTGGCGACGGTGTCGAGGCCGATGAACGAGAAGAACACGGTCGCCGCCGCCGCCGTCACGCCGGCCATGCCGGTGTAATGGACGCCGTTGTCGGGGCTGAAGAACGGATGGAAGTTGTTGATGTCGAACCCGGAGAACGCGATGACGACAAAGAAGACCAGGATCGCCAGCTTGATCATCACCATGATGGCGTTGGTCGTGGCCGATTCCTTGGTGCCGCGGATCAGCAGCAGGCCGCACAGCACCACCAGCAGAATCGGCGGCAGGTTGACGTGGCCGCCGCGTATCTCCACGCCGTGGGCGGTCGAGACGATCATCGGCGAGCGCAGCAATTCCGGGATGTGCCAGCCGAACGCGTTGTTGAGGAAGTTGTTCAGATAATCGGACCAGCCGATCGCGGTGGCGCTCGCCGCCAGGCCGTACTCGAGCAGCAGGCAGGCGGCCATGATGAAGGCGGCGAATTCGCCGACGGTGGCGTAGGCGAACGAGTACGACGAACCCGACGCCGGAATCCGGAACGACAGCTCGGCGTAGCACAGCGCCGTCAGGCCGGCGGTGATGGCGGCGATCAAGAAGGACAGGATGACGGAAGGGCCGGCCTTGGGCACGGCTTCGACCATCGTGAAGAAGATACCGGTGCCGATGGTGGCGCCAACGCCGATCATCGTCAGCGGGAACAGGCCGATCGAGCGGTGCAGGCCATTGCTGGTTGAAGCGTGTTCAGTTGCTGCGTGTTCAACTGTATGATCGACCGGCTTGGTACGGGTCAATTTCTGGACCAGCGATTGGTTCACAGGCTATCCTTGTGGGAGATGTGTGGGCGAAAACATGGGCAAAAAAACTAAGCGATTATAGGGCCTTCCGGCCCCGTCGCCATAAAGTAATTTGTGCCACAAATACAACTTTATTCGCACTCGCCACCAAGGCCTGGTTACAGTTGCTTACTTTTGATACAGCACGACGTATAGATTGCAAACACTCCGCACGCTAATCTTGAGTCAACATTACAGTGTGACAAGAAGGAGTGTTTATGCCGGTTCAAAAAATCCCCACCGTATCGCGCCGTTTTCATCCAGCCTTGAGCGCGGCGGTAGCCGTGCTGGGCGTCGCCGCCACGATCGTCGCGGTGCTGATCGCGCGTAATTAAAGACCGAACGCGCCGAATACACCGGATCCGCCGTGCACGCGCCGCCGATGACGCCCGCACGGCCGATGGCGGATGCCAATCAGGCGACTTCGTTGATATTCCCGCCGATTTTGCTGGCGTCGCTGGCGCTCTCCGATGGATGCGAGATGCTGTAGACCAGCTCCTCCTGCTGCGAAACGGTACCGTCCTCGTTGGTGTCGGCCGCCTCATACGTCTTGGTCGCGCTGCTCGCCGCGCTGGCGCCACCGCCACCACCCGCGCCACCGGCCCCTTGCGGCTTGGCTCCCCCCTGCGCGCCGGACGCGCCCTCCTGTGGACGCGGCGGCGCGAACGTACCGCTCTTCATCGCCGTCTCCAGATCGTCCTTCGTGATCGAACCGGTTTTCTGCGTGTCGATGGCGTCGAACTGCTTGGCCGCGTCGGTCGCCGACACGCCTTTCGACTCAAGGCCGGAGACGAAATCCTCCTTCTTCACCTTGCCGTCCTTGTCGGTGTCCATCTCGGCGAACACCTTGCCGGCGAAACGGGCCGCGCCCTGGGCTGGGTCGAACGAGGTCGCGCTGCTGCTTGAGATACCGCTGATTGCTGTCGTCATAGTGCTTACTCCATAGTTAAGGACAATGCTGTACCTGTTAACGAACCAAATCGTCAAACTATGAGTGCGCGGAATGTAAAGGGAGGTAAAGGTCAGCCGACCCGCACCACCATCAGGCCGGCGCGCAGGCCGACCCGGACGTCGGGAT
Source organism: Duganella sp. (assembly GCA_035565375.1). GTDB lineage: Bacteria > Pseudomonadota > Gammaproteobacteria > Burkholderiales > Burkholderiaceae_D > Rugamonas. The sequence continues at coordinate 3,536 of DATMSN010000442.1, forward strand.
TGGGGAACACCACCAGCTCCTCGGGATGCTGGACGGTGTAGACGGTGTCGCCGTCGCGGGCGATCTCCTCGCCCTGCTTCAAGGCGGTGAAGTTATGCGTGTCCTTACCGAACGCCATCTGGAACTGGTCGCTCAACTTGATGATCTGGCGCGCCGTGTTGAAGATATGCGGCGCCTGTTTCGCTTCGCGCCGGGGCGCGCCGCGCAGCAGATCGTCCAGCGCCAGCGAAGCGTCGGCGAATTGCGCCAGGTCGTTGCGGCCCAGCGTACCGATACGCCCCAGCTCCACCGTGGTGCCGGCGGCGCCGTGGTGCTCGGCCGAATAATAGCTGTAAGTGCCGACCGAGGCCGGATTCATGATCACCGCGCCGATGCCGGCAAGGCCCAGCCACTCGATCAGCGCGCGCCGCGCATGCTCGGCGATGATCTCGGGGACGATGGCGAAGGTCGGGTAGACCGACGGCCGGATGGCCGTGTGCAGATCCAGGTGCCAGCGCACCGGCCCCGCGTCGCTGAAGAAGGCGGTGGTGGCGGCGATCATCACGTCGGCGCGCGCCGCTTCGGCGGTGCCGGCCAGCGTGCCGCGTTCGGCGCGGAACATGCGGTTCAAGTCCGCGTCGATGAAGCGCTTGCCGTCCCGGATGGCGCCGATATTGCCGACGCAGAGCATCAGATCGACCGCCAGCGCCGACGGCTGTTGCGACAGCGCGTCGAGCAGGTAGGCGACCATTTCGATCGGTCCCGTCTCGTCGCCGTGCACGCCGACCGAAATCAGCATCGCCGGACGGTCGCCGGCCCCCTTGATGGTGAGGATGCCGTCGGCCGGCTGCGTCACCGCGAAACCGGCCGCCGCAAACCGCTCGGCGACGACGCTGAAATCGGCTTCAGCGAGCGCCCGTACCGGCGCGGGCAAGGTGTCGGGGCGCTCGCTCATCCGCTTACACCACCAGCATGGTGTTGCCGGAGTTGGTCGCCTCGGACAGCGCCCACACGTCCAGCATCGCCTGTTCCAGATCGGTCGCCGCCGCGTAGCCGGACAAGCCCAGCGTGTTGGCGACCACCTCGACCGCCTCCACCCCGGTGTGGCCGCCGGTGGCATGCTGCAGCACCTGCGACAACAGGCGTTGCTGCGTGCGGCGCAGCGCGTTTTGCGCGTAGCTGCGCAGCTGTTCCTGCGAACGGCTGGTGGCGGGCAGTTTCAGGCCGCGTTCCAGGGTATCGATGCCGACCTGCGCGCGCAGCGCCAGGCCGACCTGCAGGAAGGCCGGCAAATCCATGCCGGCCGGACGCGTGACCGACAGCGCCGCGAACACAAACGCCGCCACCGATTCGATCGCGTCGACAGCCTTCCAGGCGGCGACGAATTCCGGACGCAGGCCGGCGGTGAGGTCCGCGTCGGACTGGCCGTCGTCCGAGCTCAGTTGGATCAGCGTCTCCGGCTGGGCGAACAGGCGGGTCAACTCGGCCACGCCGTCCTTCAACTGGTCGGCCGGCACGGTCAGCGCGCCTTCGATGACGGCCTTTTGCAGCACGCGGGTGCGGCCATCGACCTTGATCGACACGGCGCGCGGCACTTTCAGCGCGTCGGCGTCCAGCGTCGCGAAGATCGGCGCCAGGTTCAGCGCGGACCATGCCTGGCCCCACGCCAGGATGACGTCCGCCTCGTCGACGCCATGTTCGCCGGCCAGTTGGCGCAACATCAGAGGACCGCAGCGGTTGACCGATTCATTGGCCAGCACCGTCGCCAGGATGGCGTTGGCCAGCGGGTGCGCCAGCGCCGGACGCGTGGCCACCAGCAGATCCGGGAAGTACGGCTTGAGCACCGACTCGGCCCAGCTGCTGTCCGTCAGCGGCAGCGCCGACAGGATGCGCTTGTAGCGGTTCTTGACGTTGGCGATGACGACCGCCAGTTCCGGCGTGGTCAAGCCACGGCCGTCGGCCTTGCGGCGCGCCAGTTCGGCCACAGAAGGAAGCTGCTCCAGGTCGCGCGACAGCGCGCCCTCTTCTTCCAGGAAGGCGATCAGCGAGGCGTAACCGTCTTGCACGGCGGCGTCGGTTTGCGCCTGGGCTTCGCGCACCAGCAACTGCGTTTGCAGCGTGTTGTCGCGCAGGACCAGGCGCTCGATGTCGGCGGTCATTTCGTTCAGCGTGCGGTTGCGGTCCGCCTCGGTCAGCAGGCCGGCGTTCATTTCCACGTCCAGCCACATCTTCGCGTTCACCTCATGGTCGGAGCAATCCACGCCGGCCGAGTTGTCGATCGCGTCGGTGAAGATGCGGCCGCCCGCCAGCGCGAATTCGATACGGCCCGCTTGCGTGGCGCCCAGGTTGCCGCCCTCGGCCACCACTTTGCAGCGCAGCTGGTTGCCGTCGACGCGGATATTGTCGTTGGCGCGGTCCTTGACCTGCGCGTGCGATTCGGTCGATGCCTTGATGTAGGTGCCGATACCGCCGTTGTAGAACAGGTCCACCGGCGCCATCAGGATGCGGTGCATCAGTTCCTCCGGTGGCAGCGAGGTTTCCTCGATGTCCAGCGCGGCGCGGATCTGCGGCGACAGCTCGATCGTGCGGGCGGTGCGCGGATAGACGCCGCCGCCGGCCGAGATCAGCTCCTTGTTGTAGTCGTCCCACGAGGAGCGCGGCAGCGCGAACATGCGCTCGCGTTCGACGAAGGATTTCTCCATGTCCGGTGTCGGATCGAGGAAGATGTGGCGGTGGTCGAACGCGGCGATGATTTGCAGTTTGCGCGACAGCAGCGCGCCGTTGCCGAACACGTCGCCCGACATGTCGCCCACGCCGACCATCGTCACCGGGGTGGCGTGGATGTCGTGGTCCATTTCGTAGAAGTGGCGCTTGACGGCCTCGAACGCGCCCTTGGCGGTGATGCCCATCTTTTTGTGGTCGTAGCCGTTCGAGCCGCCCGACGCGAAGGCGTCGCCCAGCCAGAAGCCGCGCTGCACGGCGATGCCGTTGGCGATGTCGGAGAAGGTCGCGGTGCCCTTGTCGGCCGCCACCACCAGATACGGATCGGCGCTGTCGTAGCAGACGGTGTCCGCCGGCGGGACGATCTTGCCCAGCACGCGGTTGTCGGTCATTTCCAGCAGGCTGGCGATGAACAGGCGATAGACCGCCTCGCCTTCGGCCGCGATGGTTTCACGCACGGCGTCTTTCGGCATCTGCTTGCACACGAAACCGCCCTTGGCGCCGGCCGGCACGATGACAGCGTTCTTCACCATCTGCGCCTTCACCAGGCCCAGGACCTCGGTGCGGTAGTCTTCCATGCGGTCCGACCAGCGCAAGCCGCCACGGGCGACCGGGCCGCCGCGCAGGTGCACGCCCTCGAAGCGGCGCGAGAACACGAAGATCTCGCGGAACGGACGCGGCTCCGGCACCAGCGACAGATTGCTGGTGTCGAACTTGAAGATGATCTTGTCGCCCTTCTGATTATTCTGGAAGTAGTTGGTGCGCAGCGTCGCGGTCATCAGATCGGTCAGGGCGCCCAGCACTTCCTCGCTGTCGGCGTGGTTGATCGACGGCAGGCGGCCCTTGATCGCGGCCAGCGACTCCAGCGCGGCGTTGCGGGTGGCTTCGTCCAGCGCGGGATTGAAGCGCTGCAGGAAGGCGTCCACCAATTGCTTGACGATGGCCGGTTGCTTGCGCAGCGTCTCGGCGATGTAACGCACCGAGAACTGGCTGCCGGTCTGGCGCCAGTAGCTCATGTAGGCGCGCACCAGCTGTACCTGGCGCAGGCTCAAGCCGCCTTCGATGACCAGGCCGTTCAGGCGGCCGTCTTCCGCTTCGTTGTTGAACAGCGAGGCAAACAGCTCCTGCGCGACCGGAATCACTTCCGGCTTGGCCAGGCTGGCGGCGCTGGCGGCATCGACCGACAGGCTGGTGACGAAGTGGCGCTTGCCGTCCATGCGGATCGAGTGGGCTTGTTCGCGGTCGATGGCGACGCCGGCGTTATGCAGCGCCGGCAGGATGGTCGACAGCGACGGCACGCGGTCGACGGAATACAGACGGATGGTGGTGGCGTCGTCCGCCGCGTCCACCCGCACGTCGACGCGCGACGGATCGGTGTTCTGCAAAATGGTTTGCAGGTCGTAGAAGGCGGCGACCGGCGGGGTCGAGGCGACGTAATCGGTCGGCAGGGTCGCGCACATCTTGCGCAGGTGGGCGCGCATCGGCACGTTGGAGACGGCGTCGGCCAGCTTCGAGAAGCTGTCGTGCCAGCCGTCCAGCACCGACAACAGCGGTTGCTGGATGTCGGTTTCCAGATCCAGCGGATAGCGCGCGCCGTGGGCGATCAGGTACACGCGGGCCAGCGGACCGTCGGCCACCAGGGTCTGCGAGCTGACGTGATGGGCGCCGGAGCTGGCCTGCAGCGCCTTCGCCAGCGAGGACGCGACGCTTGCGCTGTAACGCTCGCGCGGCAGGTACACCAGCACATTCAGGTGGCGCGCGTAGACGTCGCGGCGGGCGAACACCTTGGTGCGCGGCTGCTTGTACAGCGAGACGACGGCGCCGCAGACTTCGGCCAGCCATTCCGGCTCGGCTTCCAGCGCCTCGGTGCGCGGCAGCGATTCGAGGATCTCGATGAATTTCTCGGCGCGGAAGCCTTCCTGGCGCACGCCGGCGATGCTCAGCACCTTGGCGATGCGGCCGCGCGCGAACGGCAGGCGGTTCAGCGGCGTGGCCGTGGCGGCGCGGGTGAACAGGCCGACGAAGCAGTATTCGCCGAGGATCGCGCCTTGTGGATCGGTGTGGCGGATGCCGATGAAGTCGAGCGCCTGGTCGCGGTGCAGCGTGCCTTCGACGTCGGCCTTGACGATCGACAGCGTGTGCGCGCGCTTGGACAGCGTGTCGAAGTCGCCGGGGATGTTGGCCAGGCAGGTGCCGTAGACCGGGTGCGAGGTGTCCTGCAGCACGCCGATGCGGCTCGGGATGTCGCGTTCCAGCTCGCGCACACCCGGTTTGACTTGATAGTAGGCGTAGCCGAACGGCTCGAAGCCTTCGGTCCCGGCCCATTCCAGGAAGGCGGCGACTTCCTTGCCTTCTTCGCCGTTGGCGGCGGCTTCGGCGCCGATGCGGCTGAAGTGCTCCAGCATCGCGGCCTTGTCGCGGCGGACCACGGCGGCGTCGCGCGAGACCATTTCCAGACGGTCGACCAGCATGCCCAGTTCCGATTCCGACAGGTCTTCGGCCAGCAGGCACAGAACGTAGGATTCGAGTTTGTCACGCTCAAGGCCGACGGCCGTGACCACGCCGTCCGCGTTGCGCGCGACCGGCAGCACCGAGTTCAATACGCCGTTGGCGACGATGCGCAGTTTGCGCATGGCCATGACGATGGAATCGACCAGGTAAGGCATGTCGTCGTTGAGGATCAGCAGCGCGGTGGCCATGCCGCCGCGGCCATCGTCGTAGCGCAGCTTGGCGATTTGCGCGCCGCCGCCGGAGCGCTTGGAGGCTTGCGTGAAACCGTCCCACAATACGGGCGCCAGACTACCGGGCACGGTGCCGGTCAGGTCTTCGTCATCCAGGGAGCCGAGCCAGGCGTTGATCAGGGCCGCGACTTGGCTGGTTTCGCTGGAAGGCTTGCTGGCGTTGATCAAATCCAGCGTCTGGGCGCGCAGGTCTTGTGGCATTTGTTTCATCGTTGCTTCTCCAATACGTTATGAGTATCTTATGTTGCAGGACGCCGCGCCGGCTTATGGCTACGCGGCGAAGGGTCGGGCGCTACGAGCGCTATTAGACCAGATGGGGGCTAAATCGTGCATTACAAATCGTGCGCGTGGAAACAACCTCAATCTAAAATACGTAGGGCGGATTACGCTGCGCTAATCCGCCCTACGTGGATCCTGGGTATCATTAGTCGTACAGGCCTGGCAGGCCCAGAATCCGGCTCAAATCCTCCAGCGCGGTGTGCACCTCGATCGCCAGCGACGGATCGGCCAGGTCGGCCGGGTCGAGCCGGTCGCGGTAATGCTTCTCCACCCACGCCACCAGCGTGTGATACAGCGCCTCGGTCATCACCACGCCCTGATGCATGGCCGCCGCCTCGGCATCGGTCAGCGCCACGCGCAAACGCAGGCACGCCGGCCCGCCGCCATTGCGCATCGACTGCCGCAGATCGAAATGAATCAGCTCGTCGACGGCGTTGCCGCTGGCGACCAGTCCTTGCAGATACGCGGCCACGGCGGCGTTCTCCTCGCATTCCCGCGGGATCACCAGCGCCATCTTGCCGTTATCCTTGGTCAACAGCTGGCTATTAAACAGATAGCTGGCCACCGCGTCCGCCACTGACACCGCGCCGGTATCGACGCGGATCGCGTTCAACTCCGCCCCCACGCCATCCATCGCGCGGCGCAGCTGATCGAGGCTGCCCGCTTCATCGGCGAACGCCTGGTCGTGATAGAACAGCACATTGCCGTTGCCGACCGCGATCACGTCGTTGTGGAACACGCCCTGGTCGATCACGTCCGGGTTCTGCTGGATATAGACCGTGCGCTCCGCCGACAGCCCGTGCAGGCGCGCGACCGCCTGCGAAGCCTCCAGCGTCTGCCGCGCCGGATACTTCTTCGGCGCCGAAGCGGAGGCATCGAACTCGGTGCGTCCGTAGACGAACATCTCGACGGCGGCGCTGCCATGGTCCTTGCACAGGCGCGTATGATTGGCCGCGCCCTCGTCGCCGAAAGCCGGCGTGCCAGGCAACGCGTCGTGCACCGCGAAGTGATCGATATTGTGGAAAATCGCGCGCAGGCTGCGCGCCGACTGCGCGTGCTCGAAGGCCCGATGCAGCTTGTTGTTCAAATTGGCGGCGGTGAAATGCGTGCGGCCGTCGGCGCTGTCGGCCGACGGGCTGACCGTCGCCGCGTTGGCGGTCCACATCGGCGAGGCCGAATACGCGCACGCCAGGATCACCGGTGCTTCCCTGGCCGCTTTCGCCAGCACGTCCGCGTCGCTGCCGGTAAAGCCGATGCTGCGCAACAGGCGGAAATTCGGCCGGTCCTGCGGCGGCAGCAACGCCTGACCGAAACCGCGCGCGGCCAGCGCCCGCATCTTGGCCAGGCCCTGCAACGCCGCCAGCTTGGGATTGGATGCGCTCTTGACGTTGCTGAACGACGCCACATTGCCGAACGACAGACCGGCGTAGTTATGCGATGGACCTACCAGGCCGTCGAAGTTGAATTCGCGTGCGCGCATCTCGGATCCTTAGAAGTGCATGCCCGGCGACAGTTTCGCAGGCATTTCAAGTACATTGTTTTCGATCGACGCCACCGGATAGGCGCAGTAGTCGGCCGCGTAGTAGGCGCTCGGGCGATGGTTGCCCGATTTGCCCACGCCGCCGAATGGCGCGGTGCTGGCCGCGCCCGTGGTCGGACGGTTCCAGTTGACGATGCCGGCGCGCGCGCGCACCTGGAAGATCTTCCACAGGTTTTCGTCGTTGGAGATCAGCGCCGACGCCAGGCCGAATTCGGTGGCGTTGGCGGCGTTGATCGCGCTGTCGAAATCGGCCACGCGGATCACCTGCAGCAAAGGACCGAACCACTCTTCATCCGGAATGTCCTGGGCGTCGGTGACATCGACGATGCCGGCCGAGACGAAGCCGCTGTTAGCATCCAGATGGCGCATCTCCAGCAGCAGCTTGCCGCCCTTCGAGACCATGTCCTCCTGCGCCTGCACCAGGCGTTTGGCCACCGCCGACGACACCACAGGCCCCATGAACGGCGCCGGTTCGGCATTCGAGGCGCCGATGGTCAGGCGGCTGGCCACGTCGACCAGGCGGGCGACGATCGCATCGCCCGCCGCGCCGGTCGGCAGGATCAGGCGGCGCGCGCAGGTGCAACGCTGGCCCGCCGAAATGAAGGCCGACGAAATGGCCATGAAGACGGCGGCGTCGATGTCCTTGGCATCCCAGATCACCAGCGGATTGTTACCGCCCATCTCCAGCGCCAGCATCTTGCCGGGCTGGCCGCCGAACTGCTTGTGCAGCGCGGAGCCGGTCTGGCAGCTGCCGGTGAACAGCACGCCGTCGAGCAGCGGGTTCCGGCCCAGCGCGACGCCGGTATCGCGGCCGCCGTTGACCAGATTAATCACGCCTTTCGGCACGCCGGCTTGCTCCCACAGCTGCACGGTCTTGACGGCGGTGCGCGGCGCGTATTCGCTCGGCTTGAACACCACCGTGTTACCGGCGATCAGCGCAGGCACGATATGGCCGTTCGGCAGGTGGCCGGGGAAGTTATACGGACCGAAAACGCCGAACACGCCGTGTGGACGGTGGCGCAGCACCGCCTCGCCGTCGGCGACCTTGTTGTGCGACTCGCCGGTGCGCGCGCCATAGGACTGCACCGAGATATCGATCTTGTTGGCCATCGTCGCCACTTCGGTGCGCGCTTCCCACAGCGGCTTGCCGACTTCCTCGGAGATCAGCAGCGCCAGTGCCTCGGCATCCTGCTTCAGCAGATCGCGGAAACGGGTGCAGACGGCGATGCGCTCATCGAGCGGCGTCAGGGCCCAGGCTTCGAAGGCCTCACGCGCGGCAGCGCAGGCTTGCGCCACGTCTTGCGGCATCGATTCATTGCTGGCCCAGGTCTGCTGGCCGTTCGATGGATCGATGGTCGAAATTTCGGCGCCGCTGCCCGGCAGCCATTCGCCGTTGATGAAGTTACTGAGTGCGGTGTTCGATACGTTGGGCGATGCGTTAAACATGGGGATTCTTCCTCAAATTGAGAGTCAGGGTGCGGACGGTGTCGCCGGCCTTGCAGCACAGCGCTTCCTGCTCCGCGACGGGCAGCTCCAGGACGCCGTTGACGGGCACCGACTGCGACAGGATCATGCGGAAATCGCTCAGCGTGGTGTTCGACACCAGCATCGGTTCGGGCACCGGCGAAGGTGATGGCAAATCCGGCGCGCAGGCCGCATCGCGCTCGGCGACCGGCCCGATTTCGGCCAGCGTGCTGTCGCGCATGGCGCGCAGCTCCGACACGCGCGCCTGCAGCACCGGGCCGGCGTCGAAGATATCGATATAGCCTTCGAAGTACAGGCCTTCCTGCTCCAGCAGGCGGCGCGCCGGCGCGGTCGAGGTGTGGACCTTGCCGATCACCTGTTGCGCGTCCTCCGGCAGATAGGCGACGTACAGCGGCTGGCGCGGCATCAACTCGGCGATGAAGGACTTCTTGCCGACGGCGGTCAGATCGTCGACGTGGTCGAAATCCATCTTGAAGAAATGGCGTCCCAACCCTTCGTAGAACGGCGAGCGGCCGCCCTCCTCCTGGTAGCCGCGCATTTCGGCGATCAGCTTTTCGGTGAACAGGTGCGGGAACTGCGCGATGAACAGGAAGCGGCTCTTCGACAGCAGCTTGCCGTTGTTGCCGGTGCGGTAGTCCGGATGCAGGAACAGCGAGCACAGTTCGGTGCTGCCGGTCAGGTCGTTCGACAGGTACAGCGTTTCCATGCGGGTGAACACATCGAGCTCGCGGCTCGAATGCACCAGGGTGCCGATGCGGTAGTTGTAAAACGGCTCGGTCAGCCCGACCGCGCCCTTGATCGCGCACACGCCGGCCAGGCGGCCCGTGTCGGTATCCTCCATGACGAACATGTAATCGCGCTTTTCCGGCGCGATGGTTTCGGCGAACGAGGCGACGGCGATCGCCACGCGGTCGCCCATCATCTTCATGTCCGGCTTGAGGGTGGTCATGCCGCTGCCCACCTGCGTGGCCATCACGTACAGGGCGTCGAGGTCGTCGGCTTTGATTGCGCGTACTACTAACATAGGTTGTCCACTCTTATATTCTGACGCAGATGACGGTGTCGCCGTCGGCGACTTGCAGCGCTTCCAGCACATCGGCCGGCAGCGCGGCGGTGACTTGCGATTCCAGCGACGCGCAATGGGTGATCACGGCGCGGAAGTTATGCTCGGCGCCCGACGACACGGCGTAGCGCAGCTGCGGCTCGCGGCCACGGTCGGGCGCCTCGGGC
>DATMSN010000443.1:0-2484 GCA_035565375.1 Duganella sp.
GGCGACCGCACCGACCGCAAGAGCATGGGCCAGCACCAGAAGCAGACCGCGCGCGCCGAGCCGATCGGCGGCAGCATGGCGGCGGCCTTCGCCAAACTGCGCGGGTGACCCGGTTGGCGTGGTTTTTCGCCACCTTGGGTACGCGCAGGCCGCATTTCTTATAAAATGTCGGCACCTAATACTTATTTACACTGAGGCAGCTATGAGCGACGTACAAACCTGGATCAAAGAAACCGTGACCGGCACCCCGGTGGTGCTGTTCATGAAAGGCACCGCCCAGTTCCCGCAATGCGGCTTCTCCGGCCGCGCCATCCAGATCCTGAAAGCCTGCGGCGTCGAGAATATCGCCACCGTCAACGTGCTGGAAGATCCGGAAGTGCGCCAGGGCATCAAGGACTACTCGAACTGGCCGACCATTCCCCAGCTCTACGTCAAAGGCGAGTTCATCGGCGGTTCGGACATCATGAACGAGATGTTCGAATCCGGCGAGCTGAAAGCGCTGCTGGATGCCTGATCGTCCGCGGCGGATTGTTCTCGCCATCACCGGCGCCACCGGCGCCGTGTATGGCGTGCGTCTGCTGCAACATTTGCAACACATTGCCGGCGTCGAGACGCATCTGATCGTCTCCGACGCGGCCGTCCTCACGCTGCACCAGGAAACCGGCCTGCAGCGCAAGGAAGTCGAAGCCTACGCCCACGTGGTGCACAAGGTGCGCGACGTCGGCGCGGCCATCGCCAGCGGCTCGTTCCAATCGGAGGGGATGATCGTCGCGCCCTGCTCGATGAAGACCCTGGCGTCGGTGGCGCACGGCCTGTCGGACAACCTGATCGCGCGCGCGGCCGACGTGGTGCTCAAGGAGCGCCGCCGGCTGGTGCTGATGGTGAGGGAAACGCCGTTCAATCTGGCGCATTTGCGCAACATGACGGCGGTGACGGAGATGGGCGGCATTATCTTCCCGCCGCTGCCGGGCTTTTATCACAATCCGCAAAGCATCGCGGAAATGGTCGACCACACCGTCGGCCGGGTCATCGACCTGTTCGGCATCGAGCACACGCTGGCCCCGCGCTGGAATGGTATGAAACCGGCCAGCCCGTCCAGCGAAGATGCTACCGGTCCCGCCTAGCGTTTATCGAACTGCGATCCGCTGGCTTTTTTCAGATCCCTGGCTTCCTCCACCATGCGGCGATGGGCGATGCGTTTGCGCATCACCTCGGCATGCTGGGCGGCGGTCATCGGAGGGACGGTCATCAAATCTTTTAGTTGCGCGACATTGCTGTAGTTACTTTTCATAGGACGGCTCAAAAGCTTGGCTCCGAAGTAAATGCTGCGATTCAGCGGCGCTGACTCCCCATTGTGCCTGAAATCCATGTCGGAACCATGACAATTCACAAGGGCACCGAAAAAAAACTCAGCCGCCGTTCCGAACAAAAACCGGCAAAACCATGAAACTAGTTTCACACAGAAACCGCCCGGAAGGCCGCCACAAACGGTCGACATTACTCCGTGCTAGTACGTAAAAGACTACTTTTGGTAATTAACGCGTACCAGCATGCGAATAAATTCGCGTGCGATCTGGCGATGATGCTCGTCCAGGCGCTGTAAATCGGCGATCAACTTGACGTCGGCCGACTCGAAGCGCGACACGGCGCCGCCGTTGTCGCCGGCCGGGGCGCCCGCTTCCGCGCCGCCGAAGCGCAGCCACTCGGCGGGCACGCCGAGCCACTGGGCGATCATGCGCAGCTTTTCCTGGGTCGGGATGGCCTCGCCGACGAGCCATTTGCGGGCCGCGTGGACTGTGATCGGTCTGCCATCAAACCGAATATTAAATTCCCGGGCGAGCCGCGTCGGGCTGTCGGGGGAGTAGTGAGCGTTCTTCAGGGCTTGTTGCAAGCGCTGACTAAAGCTTTCGCGTTCATTGGAAGAATTCATAGTTGCACTATTTCACGTTGCGTCATGAAAGTCAGTCTCTTGACGATGAGCGCTGAGTGTGACGTGAGGGGATGTTGAAAGTGGCATTCTATCCTCTGTAAGTGCAGACGCCGGCGCGCAGGCCGACCAAATTATGTTTGGTCGGCCGCTGCGAAAGAGGCAACATCTGGCCGCTTCCATTCGAGTAGTATAGTTATAATTTTATCACTATTTATATATCGAAGGCCAGACCTTCATCGCCACTAGACGCGGAAGCGTATGATGCCGCCCGCCCCTGTTTGGCGTCGCACGATACCTGCGCGCCACAGTCGCCGGCGATCGCCGGCGAAGGGCGGCCTGGCGCGCTACAATAGGCGTTACGTTGACGTAAACGGAACATGAACGACTTACCGCACCGACCCGATGCCCACTTACACTATTACCGAACTGGCCCGTGAATTCGACATCACGGCGCGCGCCATCCGCTTCTACGAGGACCAAGGCTTGCTGAGCCCGTCGCGCGAGGGCGCCGGCGGCCGCAGCCGCGTCTACACGCCGCGCGACCGCACCCGCCT
>DATMSN010000444.1:0-3262 GCA_035565375.1 Duganella sp.
CGTGTCCGAAGCGGGCGTGCCGGCCGAAACGGTGGCCGCCTCGCTGCGCCGCCTGTACGACGTCGAACTGGTGACCTTCGCCGACGCCAAGAGCTTCGACTGGAACGCCCTGCCCCGCGACGGCCGCTTCACGATGCTGGCGTCGACCTCGCGCCTGCGCTACGGCGGGCATGCGCGCGCGACGTGGCGCCCGGACCTGCATCTGGCGCTGTGGAATCCATACCAGGCGCTGGACATCCAGGCGCCCGCGCTGCTGACCTACGGCTTCGCCAAGCCGGCGCTGGACGCGGTCAACAGCTGGCTGTGCGGCGAGCTGGAAGCGACAGGCCGCGCGCCGGTGCCAGGCTTCGAATAAAAAACCGGGGACGACGTCAGTGGACCATAACCAGCAAAACATCCGCAATCCGAAGTTCTGGGTGCCCAGCCTCTATCTGGCGCAAGGCCTGCCGTTCTTCGCGGTGGCCATCGTCGCCAACCAGATGTTAAAGAGCATGGGCGTGCCCAACGACGAGCTCAATCACTGGACCGGCTTGATCGGCTTCGCCTGGGTGTTCAAGCCGTTGTGGAGTCCCTTCCTGGAGCTGGCCAGCAGCAAAAAGCTGGTGGTCGTCGGCTTCCAGATCCTCGGCGGCGTATGCCTGGGCGGCGTCGCGCTGGCGCTGCACGCGCCGTTCTGGTTCGCCGCCTGCATGGCGATGCTCACGCTGGTCGCGATCTCCGCCGCCACCCACGATATCGCCTGCGACGGCTTGTACATCACCAGCCTCGATGAAAAAGGCCAGGCCCAATACGCCGGCTGGACCGGCACCTTCTTCAACGCCGGCAAATTCTTCACCACCGGCGGCTTGCTGCTGCTGGCCGGCCACTTCGAAAAGACGCTCGGCGTGGTCCCCGCGTGGACCATCTGCTTCTGCATCCTGGCCGCGCTGATGATCGGCCTTGGCCTGTACAACAGCTGGGCGCTGCCGCTGGCGAAGAACGACATGAGCGCCGACACCAACGCCGCCGCCATCGCCCGCACGCTGTGGCAGGTGATCGTGGAGTTCTTCAAAAAGCCCGGCATCTGGATCTCGATCCTGTTCATCATCCTGTTCCGCGCCGGCGAGGCGCAGGTGCAGTCGATCGGCCCCCTGTTCCTGCGCGAGGCGCGCGCGCTTGGCGGACTGGGACTGTCCACCGCCGAAGTGGGCGCCGTCTACGGCACCGTGGGCACGGTCGCTTTCGTCGTCGGCAGCATCGCCGGCGGCTACTTCACGTCGTGGCTCAGCCTCAAACGCGCCATCCTGTGGCTGATCCTCGCGGTCAACCTGCCCAACGCCGCCTTCTATCTGCTGTCGCACTTCCAGCCGACCGACCTGACGGTGATCGGCGCGGCGCTCAGCGTCGAGATGTTCGGCTACGGCTTCGGCTTCGTCGGCCTGATTCTGTACATGATGCAGGTGGTCGCGCCGGGCAAATATCAGACCGCCCACTACGCCTTCGCCACCGGCATCATGCAGCTCGGTTTTGTCCTGTTCAAATTATTCAGCGGCGACATCCAGATCGCCCTCGGCTACCGCCACTTCTTCGTCTGGGTGATGCTGTGCGCGATCCCGGTCGCCATCCTGTCGCAGATCATTCCGATGACCGCGCGCCCGCAGCGGGAAGCCGAACCGGTGGCGCAGGCGGCCCACGCCGGGTAGGCGCTCGCGCGCCCGCCGGCGCACACTTGAATTAAGCGCATCAAGCATGATTTATGTAACAATACGTTGGTTTGGCCGGCGGGCTCTTTTACTTCCCGGAAAGGGATCGTAGAATGTGCGGTTTGCCGGATTGCGCGCAGCGCGGCCCTTAACACTAACTCCAATAGCGACGGCATGGCGTTTCAGTTTCAGCGCCGGCCATCTCATGTCTTTGATTGAAGGATTAAACATGTCCCATATTCGTCTCGCTCGTATTAGTCTGATCCTGGCCGCCATCGGCCTGAACGCGGTACCGGCCATGCTGGGAGTGACCGCCGCCCACGCGCAGGACAAGGAAAAAGAAAAAGCGGCCGCCGAAGCGCCGAAGGATGTCGTCCGTCCCGAAATCTACAAATTGATCGACCCGGCGCAAACCAAGCCGCTGCTCGACGCCAAGAACTACCAGGAATACCAGACCCGCATCGACAGCGCCGCCGCCATGCCGAACCTGACGCCTTACGAATCGTTTGTGCTCAACCAGATGCGCGTGCAACTGGGCCAGGCGAGCGGTAACAACGAGCTGACCCTGAAGGCGCTGGAAGCGATGATCGATTCGGGCCGTCTGAAGCCGGAAGACAAACTGCGCTTCATCGACGCCGTCGCCGGCATCTACTACAGCTCCATCAAGGACTACGACAAGGCCATCACCTGGTTCAACCGCTACGGCACCGAGTCGGGCGACACCGCCAAGCAGCGCCAATACATCGTGCGCTCGTACTTCCTGAAGAACGACTTCGCCACCGCCAAGACCGAAGTGCTGAAGGATATCGAAGCGGCGAAAAAAGCCGGCACCGCGCCGAGCAAGGACGAACTCAATTTGCTGGGTAACGTCGGCATCAAACTGAAGGACACCGAACTGTATCTGCAGGCGATCGAAGAGCTGGTGCGTTACTACCCTTCGGAAGACTACTGGTTCGACCTGTTGAACCGCACGCGCGGCAAGAAGAGCTATGCTCCACGCCTGGACCTGGACATGGCGCGCCTGAAGGCCGTCGCGGCGCCGTCGAAGATGGAGCCTGAGGATTACGTCGAACAGGCCGAGTTGGCCGTGCTGGGCGGCTTCTTCACCGAAGGTAAAATCGCGATGGACAAGGCTTATCCGGGCGCCATCCCGGCGGGCAAAGACAAAGCCGCGATCCAGAAGATCCGCGACAACGCCAACAAGGGCGCCGCCGACGACGCCAAGAACATCGATTCCGGTGTCGCCGCCGCGCAAAAGTCGAAGGACGGTGTGGGCTTGGTCAACCTGGGTTACAACTTCATCACCTTGGGCCAGTTCGACAAGGGTATCGATTTGATGAAGCAAGGTATCGCCAAGGGCGTGTCGAAGAATCCTGAAGACGCCAAACTGCGTCTGGGCTACGCGCTGGCGCTGGCCGGCAAGAAGGACGAATCGGTCAAGCTGCTGGAAACGATCACCGGCAACGACGGCCGCGGCGACCTGGCGCGCTACTGGATCATGTATCAGAACAAACCTGCGGCAGCCGCGGCGAAGTAATCCACACAATCACGTAGGGCGGTTAGCGGGCGAGGCCCGCTAA
>DATMSN010000445.1:0-5812 GCA_035565375.1 Duganella sp.
CCGCCTTGCCGACTGGGTCTCGGCGCAGCGGCAAGTGTTCAAGGCCTGCGGCGACGATCCGGAAGCGCCGCGCCGCGGTTACGGCCTGCCGAAACCGGTCGTCGCGCCACCGGCGATACCGCCGGCGACCGAAGCGGTGTACTGGCGCCAGATGCGCGAATACCAGCTGGCGTCGGCCGCGTTCTACAACCAGAACTATGCCCTCAGCGGCTCCCTGTTCGCCAAAATCGGCGCCACCGACAAGCACCCGCTGCAACCGTGGGGCGCCTACCTGAGCCTGCGCTCGCAGGCGCGCGCGGCGCTGTTTGTTCCCGGCACGGACGAGGAGCGCTGGAAAGCGCAACAGGAAGCGAACGCGGAAACGCCGGCCGCCGCCGCGCTCCGCCAGGCTTCGCAGCAGCGGAAAATGGCCGCGATCCAGGCCAGCATCGACCGCATCGTCGCCGACCCCGCGCTAAAGGAGCGCCACGAGGATAGTCGCGTCATCGGCCGCTCGATGCTGGCGCGCCTGACGCCGGAGCCGCACTTCGCGCACCTGAGCAAACTGCTGGACGATGCGCGCGCCGATCCCTATGTCGACGACCACCTGGGCGACTGGGCGGTACTGGCGGATCAATTGCTGGAAGCGCCGCAGCCAGGCCACACCGACGACCGCGTCGCGCTGCGCGGCGCCTTCGGCTTCGTCGATTGGATACAGAGCGTGCAATGCGTCGATTCCGGCACCGCGCCGACCTGCGCGGCGGAACGCGCGCACGCCGCCGACCAATGGACGCGCCATCTCAAAAAAGGCAGTGCGCCACAGGCCCGGGTGTGGCTGATGGCGGCCGCCATGCTGTCGACGACGCTGACGCCGGAAATGGAGAAGGCCGTGCTGCAGGTCCAGCCCGAGGCGCCGGAATATGCCACGCTGCGACTGGCGCTGGCACGCCATTACCGCCTGAGCCAGCAGCCGGAGAAAGCGCGCGCGGTCGGCGAGGCGGCGCTTGCCAACCGCGAATCGAACAGCGCGCGCAATCTGTTTTTGCAGGAGCGCTTCGCCATCGCCGCCACGCCGTCGGAAGCCGCCGCCTACCTGATGCGCAGGGAGAACGGCGACTTCGACGCCGACACCGGCGAGCAGGCCAAAGCCGCGCCGCCAAGGCCCGAAACGCTGGCGGCGGACGGCCAGCGCTGGCTCAATTCGGGACTGGCGGCGGCCAACCTGTATGCGCTCGGCGCCGATACCCGCCTGCCGCAAAAGCTGCGCGCGCGCATCGGCGTCGCCGCATGGATGCGCTTCGACCTGCTCGGCCAGGGCGACGAGGCGCTCAAGGCCGCGCAGCAGGTCGAGCAAAATTCCACGATACTGGCGCCGGTGATGCGCAAGTACCGCGCGCTGCCCGACGCGCAGGAAAGACGCCACTGGATGATGCTCAACGCCACCCGGTACAACCTGACCCCGATGGCGGGCGCCTACGTCGCGGGCGATATTTCGCTGCAGCCGGCCGATGACGCCACCGCCAGCATGTGGTGCAAGATGCCCGCCAGGGCGGGAGCGGAATACACGGAGGACGTCAAGCTGGAAAAGGCGCCGGCCATGCCGCAGACCGGCAACGTCGCCCTGCGGGACAAGGAACTGGCGCAATTGGGCGCACTGAAAACCGCCACCGGCTTCCTCGGCGAGCATGTGATGCAGCGGGCGGTCAAGACGCCGAACGACCCGGACCTGCCATGGCTGCTGCATGTGGTGGTGCAGTCGACGCGCGGCGGCTGCCTGGACGACGACGCCAAGTCGCTGTCCAAGCGCGCCTTCACGCTGCTGCACAAGCGCTACGGCAAGAGCGAATGGGCGGGGAAGACGCCCTACTTCTACTGATTCACGCGGTAATCACCACGCCGGCGCGATGCAGCAGCAATTCGCATCGCTTCGACAGGTGCTGGACTTCCAGGGCCTTGCCGGCCTTGGCATAGCGCTCGTGCAAGGTGGACACCGCCACCACCGCCGAGTGGTCCGCCAGACGCAGATAGCGGCAATCGAGCACCACTTTTTGCGGATCGCCCTGCGGATCGAACAAATCGTTGAAGTGCGCGATCGAAGCGAAGAATAAGGTGCCGTGCGGCGTATAGGTTTTGACGCCGTCGGCGCCTTCGGCCATGTCGGCGCGGATTTCGCGCGCATGGCGCCAGGCGAAACTGAGCGCGGCGATCACGATCCCGCACAGCACCGCCACCGCCAGGTCGGTCGCGACGGTGATGCAGGTGACGACCACGATCAACAGCGCATCGTGCCTGGGCACCTTGCCCAGCACCCGCAGCGAGCCCCAGGCGAACGTCTGCTGCGCCACGACGAACATCACGCCCACCAGCGCGGCCAGCGGAATCCGTTCGATCAGCGGCGACAAAAACAGTATAAACAATAAAATCATGATGCCGCTGACGGTGCCGGACACGCGCGTGCGGCCGCCGGAGCTCAGATTGATCATGGTCTGGCCGATCATCGCGCAGCCGCCCATGCCGCCGAACAGGCCGGAGACCACGTTGGCGGCGCCGAGCGCCACGCATTCGCGGTTCGGCAAGCCCCGGGTTTCGGTGATCTCGTCGGTCAGATTGAAGGTCAGCAGCGTTTCCAGCAGCCCCACCACGGCCATCAGCAGCGCGTATGGCAGCACGATGCGCAGCGTCTCCATCGTCATCGGCAGCGCGGGAATCTGAAACACCGGCAGTCCGCCGGCGATTTGCGCCATGTCGCCCAGCGTGCGCGCCGGCAGATGCAAGCCCTCGGACAACAGGCCGACGCCGACGATCGCCACCAGTGCCGGCGGCACCGCCTTGGTCAGGCGGGGAAGGAAATAGACGATCAGCATCGTCAGCGCGACCAGCCCGCACATCCAGGCCAACTGCGCGCCCTGCAGCCACTGGCCGGCGGCCTTGAAATGCTGCAGCTGCGACCAGGCGATGACGATCGCCAAGCCGTTGACGAAGCCCAGCATCACCGGATGCGGCACCATGCTGACCAGTTTTCCCATCCTGAGCACGCCGAACAGCAGCATGATCAGCCCGCTCAACACCACCGTCGCCAGGAAATATTGCAGGCCGTATTGGGCCACCAGCGCGACGATCACCACCGCCATCGATCCGGCCGCGCCGGAAATCATGCCGGGACGGCCGCCGAAAACGGCGGTCAGCGTGCAAATAAAGAAGGCGCCATACAACCCGGTGAGCGGATTGAGGTGCGCGACCAGTGCGAAAGCGATGCATTCGGGAACTAAAGCAAAGGACGTGGTCAGACCGGCTAATGTATTTTTAGAAAGATTGGATGACCACATAGGAGGACGGAAGAGGTGAAAACGCAACAGTTCCGGTATTTTACACGGCAGAGTTCGTTTTCTCGGCGTTATGGGTGAACTGGCGCACATTCAAAACGCGGCGAGCGCGGCAAAATAACCTTGCGAACTTCTCAACCACTTGCCCGTACGACATATTGCCATGACTACTCTGACATCCGCCACCCGCGCCCTGAACAGACAGAAAATCGCCGTGGAAAGAACGCTGTATGCGCGTTCGGCCGAGGAATCGCAATTGGCCGCCCGTTGGGCCAGCGCCTGGCATAAGCTGGTGCAGCGCAAGCTCGATCACTTGGCCGCCCGTCCTGTCGCGCGGGTGGAATTCAGCGGATTCCTGGTCAATCCGCCCGCCTCCCGCGTACTGCACTAACTAATTACCGCTTCTTTTACGCCGCGCGCTGCTCGAGCTGCGCCGCCCTGTTGCGGCTTGCCTGGTAGCAGCTTCCCGCGCGGCGTTCCATTCCCGCCCGATCCAGCACCGTCACGCAGCCGCGGCGGTACGTGATCAAGCCTTCTTCAGCCAGCTTGCCTGCCGCGCCGGTCACGCTTTCGCGGCGCACGCCCAGCATGTTGGCGATCATTTCCTGCGTCACTTTCAGTTCGCTGGTCGTCGAGCGGTCCAGGCGTTCCAGCAACCAGCGGCACAGCTTCTGCTCGATGCTGGTATGGCGGCTGCCGGCCACGCTTTGCGCCAGCTGGGCGAACATGGCGCTGGTGTAGCGCATCAGTTGCTGGGCCAGCGGGCCGCCCGCGTAGAACGCTTCGCGCAGGGTTTCGGTGCGCAGGCGGTAGCCGTAACCATCGGCCTCGACGACGGCCGAATAGCTGGCGCGCTCGGTCGGATACAGCGCCACGCCCACCACGCCCTCGCGGCCGACAACGGCGATCTCGGTGGTCGCGCCGTCTTCCATCACGTACTGCAGCGAAACAATGGCGTTGGTCGGGAAATAGGTGTATTCGACCTTGTCGCCGTAGTCGAACAAGTGCTTACCTGCCGGCAACGCAACCAATTCCAGATCGCTGAACAGGGCCAGCAGATCGTCACGCGACAGTGCGCGCAGCAAATCGTTCTGTTGCGCGCCGATCAGGCTGATCGGTTGCCGAGCGGCGCCAACGTTGATGGAGCGAGTCGCGGAAGTGGTATCGAAAGCGTTCATGGTATCTGCCTCTAGTGTCTTGTTGATCCTTCGAATGATGTCGTGTGGATCGCGGTAGCCTGTTTGCTGCACCGTTGATGACACTATAGCCATAGGGCTAACTCGTCGGTATAGGACCACCCTGTAGTCCTACGTAGGCTATGAACATTGCAAAATGTCATCTTTGTCCTACGCAAAGCGGTTCACCCACTACTCCAGGGTCAGGTCCACCATTTCTACACGGGCCCAGCCCTATCATCACTTTCAGCCTCTTAAAGCGAAAATTCGCACACCAACTGATGCGTCGCAAACTCGGCCCCGTATGGCTGGCTATCGTCACAAAATGAACCGGCCCCTAAGAATCGAATTTCCTGGCGCGCTTTACCACATCACCTCCCGTGGCGATCGTAAGGTGGATATCTATCTGGACGACACCGACCGTGCGGTGTGGCTGCAAACGCTAGGCGACGTCTGCGCGCAATCCAACTATGTCGTGCACGCGTTCTGCCAGATGACCAATCACTATCACCTTCTACTGGAAACAATTGACGGCAATTTGTCGGATGGAATGCGACAGTTGAATGGTGTTTACTCGCAATATTTCAACCGTCGCCATGCCTTGGTGGGTCATGTTTTCCAGGGCCGGTACAAGGCGATTCTGGTTCAAAAGGAAAGTTATCTGCTGGAGTTAGCGCGGTATATTGTGCTCAATCCAGTACGCGCCAAGCTGGTTAGCGATGCCGCGAACTGGCCTTGGAGCAGCTACACCCTCACCATGGGCGCGGCATCCCCTCCTGCCTGGCTAGATACGAGCTTTACCTTGAAAAAATTCGGAGACACTGCCGCCGACGCCATCGCGGCGTATCGCCAATTTGTATTGGACGGCATCGGTTTAACCAGCCCCCTGTTCGGCATCAGGAATCAGCTAATCCTTGGCGACGACAGTTTTATCGAACGCTTCCATACGCCCAATCCTGTGGCGCAGATCAGCGGCATATCGCGCTCCCAACGCGGAGCACAGGTGTTGTCATTGCAGGCATATCAAGATCAGTATGCCGACCGCGACGAGGCCATCGCGCGGGCCTACGCCACCAACGCCTATTCATTCCAAGAGATAGCGCGTCACTTCAAAATTTCACCCACAACGGCGAGCCGCGCCGTAAAAAACCGAAGCACGCGGCCTCCGAATGGCTAGTAGCGCCGAGGTCGTGTAGAAATGGTGGACCTGACCCCGGAGTTGCTTTAGTAGGTGGCGCGCAGTTGCAGGTAGGCGGTGCGCGGGGCGCCGACCATGCGGCCGGCGTTGCCGTCGACGTTGCGCGTGTAGTAGCGCTTGTCCGACAGGTTGTTGAT
>DATMSN010000446.1:0-6405 GCA_035565375.1 Duganella sp.
GTCCGCGCCGCCGCCCCAAGGTCATGCGGCGCAAGCCCGCGATTGACGCCTGCGCATCAGACCCACCATGCCCAGCCCGAACGCCATCATCACGTAAGCGCTTGGTTCGGGGACGGCGGTGGCGGCGCCCGTGACGCGCACCGTATCGATACCGATGTAGTTCGAATTGACCCCGGCCAAACCGCCCTCGGTGACCGTGTAGCGGAACGCGAAGGCGCCGCTGGTCGGACCGGTGAGGCCGCTCAGCGTGGCGCTGTAGCCGGTCCAGTCCTCCGGATAGCCGCCGAGCGCCAGGGTGGGATTGATGCTCACCAGCAGCGTGGAGAAGGTGCCCACGCTGGTCGCGGTGGTGCCGACGTCGGTGCCGCCGACATTGCTGAAGCGCACTTCCAGCCGGTCCGGCCAATCCGACGCGGGGACGGTACGGGTGTAGAACGACAGCGTGTCGCCGTTGCGGTAGGTGGAGGTGGGCATGATCAGCCATGTGCTGATGGTGGAGATGTCCGCGCCCGATGCGAAGTTGGCGGCGAGATAGGAGTTCGGCGCGCCCTGGTGCGCCCCAAAGACCAGCTCGTTGCCCTGGAACCAGCCGATCGTGCCGGGCGGCTGGCTCAGGTTGTTGACGGTCCAGCCGGCCGGAATGCCGGCGTCGAAGTTTTCCGTCAGTGGATCGGCCCGCGCCGATCCACCCAGGCCCAAGGTCAACGTCAACGCCAAAGCTGAAATGATTGCGGATTTAAACGTAGCAGCCATCTTAACCTCCATCAATAAAGTGGACACGGCGCGCGGATGCGCACCGTATTGGTCAAAATAGCATGGTTAACTTATTTACATTAAGCTTAAAACAACCCTGCTTGAGTTAGATGCAGAACCCGGTCGGCTGGAAGGACCGGGCACGCGTCGACGCCGCTTCCGCTCGTCAATGCAACTGCGCCATCTTGCTCAGCGCAACCTTCAGGCTGGCGCTGTCCAACGAATTGACCAATTGCGGATGGTCGGCGAAAAAGGCCGCGACGCGCTCGACGACACCCGGATTGTGTTGCTGCGCGGTGGTGGCGATTTCGGCCACCTGCGGCGGCGTGATGTCGGCCACTTGCTGGGGCGTCAGCGCCGCGTGGCCATTGTTGGTGAACAGTTCGCCGATGCTGCCCGCCAGCGCGCTGCGCATCGCCGGACCTGCGTCGTCCAGCAATTGATTGAGCAGACCCGCTTGCAACTGTGGATCGCCGCGCACGAACAGCTGGCTCACCAGCTGGCCGAAGGGCGGGGTCTCGTTCGACAGAAACGCGGCGGCCAATCCGTGTGCGATGGACGAGCGCGGCGCATCGCCGGCGACATGGGAGAACGCCTGCGCGACGCCTTCCGGATCGGTGGCGGTCGGATGGCCCGCGAACTGCTGTAATAAGTTTCCGAGGTCAAATCCCATGGCTGCTCCCGAGTGAAAAAGGCCAGTTTGCCTTGGCGCGGGCGCCACGTCTGTTCGGGTCTTAACGTCCCGTTGTATTCACTGGCGACATTGTTTTTATTTTTATGATAACTTGCCGGGTTATTGGGAGAGCATATGCAAACGGAACAACGACACAACGCCTCGCTGAGCGCGGCGGTGGAACATGGGATTTGGCTGGCGGAGTCGCAGGGGAGCGCGATCGCGTGGGCTTACATGCAAACATACAAGGTCCCGGCCGAAGCCATCCGCCGCGTGCTGGCGTATCCGGAAACCCGCCGCAAAAGCGATAACCATCGTCATTGAGCGGCCTGGCGCCACGGCGCCATGAGGTTCCGGCGGTCGGACAACAAAAAACCCGCGTGGCCTGATGGCGATGCGGGTTTTGTCGTTTGGTGAGGCTGTGTCATGCATATTCATGGTGCCGGGAGCCGGAATCGAACCGGCACGCCTTGCGGCGCGGGATTTTGAGTCCCGTGCGTCTACCTATTCCGCCATCCCGGCAACGCGACCCGCATTATCACTGATTTGCCCCACAGCCGCAAGCCTTGATGCGCACTATTTGGTTTTTAGGCAAGTGGCCGGTCGTCCCGGCCGCCCCGGCCCGGTTCGACGCAGATCACATCCGCCGCGTTTTGCGCGGATGAGCCCGCCTTTTTAGGCGCGACAATGGGCGCATGAACGACCCGCGTATTCCCGTAAACCGTATAAACTTCAATCGTGCACCGCGAGGGGCGGAGGACGCTATGGAATTGTCGGAGAGAGTAGATATGCTGGCGGCGCGGGTCGATGCGCTTGCCGAGCTGGTAAAGGCCGCCCACGGCGAGCAGCTGGAGGCGCATGGCGAACTACTGACGGAGCACGGCGAGCGTCTGCCCGCCCTTGAACGGGTGCTGAACAACCACGGCGAGCAGATCGCCGCCTTGCGCAAGGAAGTGGCGGCGCTGACCGTCAAGGCGACTGTGCTGGAGGAGCGGCTGAACGCCTTGATGGGGCGGGTTCAGACGCTCGAGCACGAGGTCTCCCTACTGCGCGCCGAGGTGACCGGGCTTTCCGTCAGGGTCGACAACCTTGCCACCCGGCTCGACCGGGTCGAGCAACGCCTCGGCCGCGTCGAGCTGGTGATGTGGTTGCTGGTGGCCTCCAACCTGGCCCAGTGGGCCTTGCTCCTCATCCTCATCCTCAGTCGCTAGGCCGCCTTGATCGCGCGCTGTTGATGCTGCTGCTCCAGCAGCGCGAAGATGGCGTCCTTCGACAGCACATACTGATCCATCAACACCTCCTTGAGTTCGCTGATCTGCTCGCGGTAGTCGTTAATCGATCGCAGCGTGTACGTGTAGAGCTCGTCCGCCTTGGCCTGTACCTGGTCGAGATCGTTTTCCTTGTTCTTGAACTGCGAGTAGTCCAGCTTGGAACGCGAGTACATCGACAGCTTGTTGACCATCATGTCGAGCATCGACGTCGCCTTCTGGATGTCGTTCTGGCTGCCGACCGAGATGCCGCGCGCGCCGTAGAACAATTCCTCCGCCGCCACGCCGCCGTACAGCTGGATCACATCGCGCTCGAGCTCTTCGAGCGTGCGCAGCGCGACGTCGTCCGACGCCGACAGCACATAGCCGAGCGCGCCGAGCTTGGACACCGACTCGGTGCTGATCTTGAGCAGCGGCGAGCGCTCCTTGACCTCGGCCAGCGGCAGGCCCTCGCGCAGCCACGGATCGATCTGCATGAAGAAGTGGCCCAGCTCGTGCAGCGCGACGCGTTCGCGCTGGCGGGTCTTCTCGGCCGTCGTGGCGCGGTCGGTCAGGCCGATGGTGGCGCGCTCGAAGGCGCGGAACATCAGGTCGGTGTTGATCACGGCCTTTTCCTGGATGGCGATCATGCTGGCGCGCTCGACCACGGTCTGCAACAGCGCCGGGCTGAGGTTGGCCGTGATCTCGGCGACGTGGTCCAGATTGAGCGCGTCCCAGTCGACGCAGCCCTCGGCCTTGCGCGACAGGAAGGCGCGCAGCAGTTCGGCGCGCTCGCCCTTGTTGGGCAGGCGGAAGTTGATCTTGACCGAGAAGCGGCGCAGCATCGCCTCGTCCATCTGCGACGAGGCGTCGTCGAAGTTGGAGGCGACCACCCAGATGACGCCGGCGCCCTTGTCGCTGCGCACGCCGTCGAGCAGGCCGAGCAGCGTGTTGGCGGTGTCGTCCTCCCATTTCTTTTCGCCGCGCCCGCGCGGCATGAACAGGCCCTGCGCCTCGTCGAGGAAGATGATGCAGCTGCCGCGCGCGCAGGCCTTGCGGTGCAGCGCGTGCAGCGCCTTGGAGCCGCCGCCGATGTAGCCCGATTCGAGCGCCGAGGCCGACGCCTGGATCAGCGGCACGTTGAGGCGCTTGGCCAGATAGCCGGCCAGTTTGGTCTTGCCGGTGCCGGCCGGGCCGGTGAGCATGACGTTGAACGGCTTGTCGATGTCGTGCTCGCGGTACACGGCGCGGTTGCGGATCATGTCTTCCAGGTGCAGCACTTCCTGCTTGATGTCGGCCATGCCGATCAGGTCGTCCATGCTGCCGTGCAGCTGTTCCGGATTGAGCACGGTGGCGCTCACGCCGCTGCCGGGGATGCCGTGGCGCAGCATGAACAGCACCAGCCCGATCAGCAGGATATCGACCGCGTGGCGGCGCAGGAAGCCGCCGGCGCGCGCCAGCTTGCTGTCGTCCTCGTCGACCAGCACGGCCTTGTGCGAGGCCAGGTAGTCCTCGCGCGCGATGGAGTACGGAATGTTATTGCGCAGCAGCACCTCGCGCTCCAGGCTCAGGTGGGAGGTGCTGGGCACCTTGACCACATGCAGCACCGCATCGCCCTTGAGCTTGAAGATGTAGCGCGGCGCCTCCGACAGCGGCGCGGCCACCATCAGGTATTCGAGCCGCGCGCGTTGCGTGGCCAGCGCGGTGATTTGCGAAATGTCCTGCGAGCGCATGATGGGGCCGGTGTCCTGCGGCACGTCGGTGCGCCAGCTCAACAACACGGCGGCGGCGATCGCCAGCAGCGCCAGCGCGGCGCGGACGTAATTGTTGCGTAGTGCGGATTGAAGTTTGTGAAGAGTAAACATGGGCGCATCCAACCAGGAGTGGGCGGCTGAGTGTCGGGCCGGTGCGCGGGAGTGGGGCGCAGCAGTCGAGGCCGCCGTTGCCGGCGCGCGGTGTGGCGCAGCCGGGTGTTGCCAAGGATTATCGTGGGGCGAATCTTGTGAAACTAACATGCCGTGCGGCAACTCGTCCTATGCGAACTATAGCGGTCCTTTTTCGTTTTGTCTCGCGTTTGCTCAACAAAAAAGCGTGGCGCGCAACAGCCGGCGCGGCGGGCGGCGGGCTGGTCGGGAGTGGCCGGTGCGCAATCCGTTCGTCGCCGTTTTTTGCTTTTGACGGCCGTCGTTTTACCGCCCGTCGCAAACGCCGGATATCGCTGCGGGGATTTGTTAATGTGATCACGTCAGCCGCTGAACAGCACATTCCAGCGGTGATTCCCGAGCAGTTTATTCAACCGACAACCTTACGGAGCACACCATGAAAACCACCCTGTTCAGCATCGCCGCCGCCCTCGCCTTGACCTCGATGTCCGTCGCCCACGCCGAGGACAGCAGCGTGCAGATCAAAGCCCGGTCCGCCCACTATTACGTGGCGCCGGCGGAGTTCGCCGATTTCAGGCACGCGTACGAGCTGACCAACGGCCAGATCCTGCAGTTCACGCAGAACGGCAACCAGTACTACACCCAGGTCGACAAGGGCGCGCGCGTGCGCATGTTCGCGGTCTCGCCGACGGTGTTCGTCACGGAAGAGGGCACGCGCATCATCTTCTCGGACGAGGGCGAGTCGGTCGGCGTCAGCAACTTCGAAAAGCTGCCGATGGCCGCCAAGCTGCCGGCCAACACGATGATGATGGCGCGCCGTTGATGGCGCGGGCGCCCGCGCGGCGGGCGCCAATGTTCGATAGCCTTAGTCGGCCCGGCGGTACAGGCGGAAGCGCTCGGTGCGGTCCGCCGGACGGCGTCCCTCCCAGATCAATTCCCACTGCTTGCCGCGATGTTGCGGCTGGATCTCGCGGTTGTCGCGCACCTTGGTGCTGTCCTGCAGCAGCAACAGTTTGCAGCGCCCGCCCTCGACGCCGGCGAACGGCAGGTGCGCGTAGTAGGCGAACGACGCGCGTTGCGCCGGCCCCACATTGGTTTCGATGCAATCGGCCTGCGGCGGCAGCTTCTGGGCGATCTGGTGCGCCACGCTGGCGTAGCTCTTGCTGTAGTTGACATCCGGCAGGAACAAGGTCATCAGCAAGATCCAGATCAGGATCAGGCCGCCGGAGGACAGCACCACGGCGCGCCACAGCACGGTCGGCCGGCGCGACACGCGCCAGTGCACCAGCACGAACCAGCCGGCGGTGGCCAGCAGCGCCACCGGCACGGCGACCCATCCCACCTCGGGCACGAAGCCCGGCACCAGTTTCAGCGCGTTCTTGGCCGCCTGCGCCGGCCAGCCGGTCAGCTTGGCGATCCAGAAAATCCAGATGACGGCCGCGCCCAAGGTCAGCGCCATGACCGAGAACCAGTCGATGGCGTTGATGGCGCCGCGCTTCATCGTCAGCAGGCCGAAGGCGGCCATGACCGCCAGCGGCGGCAGCAGCACCAGCAGCTGGCCCTGCTCGGGCGCCTCGGTGGACAGGCTCAGCAAGGTGCCCATGGTGACGAAGGCCAGCGGCACGACGATGTGCAGCGCCAGGCGCTGGCGGCGCCAGGCCCACACGGCCCAGCCGGCGAACGGCCAGGCCGGCCAGAAGAACCAGACGCCGACGCGGAAGAAGGATTTGAAGGCGGCCAGCGTCGGCAGCGCCACCTGGTGCAGGTTCCAGTCCATCCACGCTTGCAGCGTCTGCTGGTGGTAGGGCCGCAACAGCTCGGCCGGCACCAGCCACACGGCGGCGACGGC
>DATMSN010000447.1:0-7182 GCA_035565375.1 Duganella sp.
GGATCGCTTGCGGGTGCGCGTCACGCACGCGGACGCGGCCACCGGGGCGGAGGTGGTCGACTACGACAACGGCGCGACGCAACCGATGGTCGGGGGCGATCGCACCGTCGTGACCGAGGGCCGGTTGACGCTGCGCCGCTAGAGAGCATCCGGGGTCAGGTCCACCAATGCTACACGAGCTGGTCCGTCAGGACGCCCATAGCTTGGGCTCGTGTAGCAATGGTGGACCTGACCCTGGAGTTATAATGTCCTATACATCTCGCCATTGGCTTACATGACTTTTTCCAAAGAACCTCCGTACAAGCACGGCACCGTCGGCCGCAGCGCCATTTTGCTGGTCAACCTGGGCACCCCCGACGCGCCGACGCGCTCGGCCGTGCGCCGCTACCTGAAGGAGTTTCTGTCCGATCCGCGCGTGGTGGAAATCCCGCGCGCGGTCTGGTGGTTCATCTTGAACCTGATCATCCTGCCGTTCCGCTCCGGCCAGTCGGCCAAGAAATACGCCACCATCTGGACCCGCGAAGGCTCGCCTTTGAAAGTGCACACCGCCGCCCAGGCGATGTACCTGCTGGGCGCGCTCGGCGAACGCGGCCACGAGAACCTGACCGTGGCCATGGCCATGCGCTACGGCGCGCCGTCGATCCCGGAGGTGCTGGCCAAGCTCAAGGCCGACGGCTGCGAACGCATCCTGGTGCTGCCGGCCTATCCGCAATATTCCGGCACCACCACCGGCTCGATCTACGACGCCGTGTTCCAGCACTATGGCTCGGTGCGCAACATCCCCGAGCTGCGCTTCGTGCGCAACTATCATGACCACGACGCCTATATCCGCGCCCTGCAGCATTCGGTGCTGGCCCACTGGGACGCCAACGGCCGTCCCGACAAACTGGTGCTGAGCTTCCACGGCGTGCCCAAGCGCACCCTGATGCTGGGCGACCCCTACCATTGCGAGTGCCTCAAGACGGCGCGCCTGCTGGCCGCCGCGCTCAAGCTCAAGCCGGAGCAGTACATGGTGACGTTCCAGTCGCGCTTCGGCAAGGCCGAGTGGCTGCAGCCGTACACCGCGCCCACCGTCGCCCAGCTGGCGCGCGACGGCGTCAAGCGCGTCGACATCATGTGTCCCGGCTTCATCAGCGATTGCCTCGAGACGCTGGAGGAAATCTCGATGGAGGTGCGGCACGACTTCGAGCAGGCCGGCGGCAAAGAGTTCCACTACATCCCCTGCCTGAACGAATCGCCGGACTGGATCGCCGCGCTGGGCGAGATCGCCGAGCAGCACATGATCGGCTGGCCGACCCAGATGTCGCCCGCCCAGCACGAGGAGCGCAAGAAGGACGCCGAAACCGGCCGCGCCGCCGCGCTGCAACGGGGCGCGGCCGACTAAAGCGCTGAAAAAGTGACAACTACACCACACCCGCCCCGTTCCGCGATAATCAGCACTTGCGGTCGGTGAGTGCCAGCCTGTTAAAATAGTCAGCTACCGGATCAGCCCGATGTCGCCCGCGCGCGGCGCGGGCCCACACCAGCGCTGATTAAATGATGGGCAGAATAACCCTTGAAAACATAGGATATCGCCCCACCTGCAGCCAGTGCGGTAACAAAAGTAATGTCAAACAAATACGATAGTAGGAGTCTTTAGATGCAAGATCAGGAAAATCAAGCGGTACCTAATCCGGAAGCGGCCGCTGAGTCGGCCGCGCCATCGACTCCTGACCAGCAGCCTTCCCTGGAAGAACAGCTGGCCAGCACCGAAGCGCGTCTGGCGGAAATGCACGATGCCTTCATGCGCGCCAAGGCCGACGGCGAAAACATCCGCCGCCGCGCCCAGGAAGATGTGGCCAAGGCCCATAAGTTCGCCGTTGAAAGCTTCGCCGAGGCCATGGTGCCCGTCAAGGACAGCCTGGAAATGGCGTTGAAGGTCGAGACGCCATCGATCGAGTCGCTAAAGGAAGGCGTGGAAATGACGCTCAAGCAGCTGACCGCGGCGTTCGAGAAAAACCGCCTGCTGGAAATCCAGCCGGCGCAGGGCGACAAGCTCGATCCGAACAAGCACCAGGCCGTCGCCGTGGTGCCGGCGGACCAGGAAGCGAATACGGTTGTTTCCGTGTTGCAAAAAGGTTATATGATCGCGGACCGCCTGCTGCGTCCCGCCATCGTGACCGCCGCGCAAGCGAAGTAATGTCGGGGCGACGTCGTTAATTAATTTAATTATTTCGCCGTCAGCCGAACTTAAGCACTTGAAAACATACAGCTTTTCCACATATTAGTACCATCTGAACTTAGCAAAGAGGAAGAAAAATCATGGGTAGAATTATCGGTATCGATCTGGGAACCACCAATTCCTGCGTTTCCATCATGGAAAATGGTCAGCCAAAGGTAATCGAAAACGCCGAAGGCGCACGCACGACGCCATCGATCATTGCTTACCAAGAAGATGGTGAAATTCTCGTCGGCTCGCCGGCCAAGCGTCAGGCAGTGACCAATCCGAAGAACACCTTGTTCGCGGTGAAGCGTCTGATCGGCCGTAAGTTCGACGAAAAAGAAGTGCAGAAGGACATCGGCCTGATGCCGTACTCGATCATGAAAGCCGACAACGGCGACGCATGGATCGGCGTGCGCGACAAGAAACTGGCGCCGCCGCAAATCTCGGCCGAAGTGCTGCGCAAGATGAAGAAAACCGCCGAAGACTACCTCGGCGAAGAAGTCACCGAGGCGGTCATCACCGTGCCGGCGTACTTCAACGACTCGCAGCGCCAGGCGACCAAGGACGCCGGCCGCATCGCCGGCCTGGACGTCAAGCGCATCATCAACGAGCCGACCGCGGCCGCGCTGGCCTTCGGCCTGGACAAGACCGACAAGGGCGACCGCAAGATCGCCGTGTATGACCTCGGCGGCGGCACGTTCGACGTCTCGATCATCGAGATCGCCGACGTCGACGGCGAGAAGCAGTTCGAAGTGCTGTCGACCAACGGCGACACCTTCCTGGGCGGCGAAGACTTCGACCAGCGCATCATCGACTACATCATCGACGAATTCAAGAAGATCAACGGCCTCGACCTGTCGAAGGACCCGATCGCCCTGCAGCGCATCAAGGCCTCGGCCGAGCGCGCGAAGATCGAACTGTCGTCGTCGCAGCAGACCGAGATCAACGAGCCGTACATCGCCATGGCGAACGGCGCGCCGGTCCACCTGACCTTGAAGATGACACGCGCCAAGCTGGAATCGCTGGTCGAGGAACTGATCAACGCGACCATGGAGCCTTGCCGCACCGCGATCAAGGACGCCGGCGTCAAAGTGTCCGACATCGACGACATCATCCTGGTCGGCGGTATGACCCGTATGCCGAAGGTGCAGGAAAAAGTTAAAGAGTTCTTCGGCAAAGACCCGCGTAAAGACGTGAATCCGGACGAAGCGGTCGCCGTCGGCGCCGCCATCCAGGGTTCGGTCCTGTCGGGCGAGCGCAAGGACTTGCTGCTGCTGGACGTGACGCCTCTGTCGCTGGGTATCGAAACCCTGGGCGGCGTGATGACCAAGATGATCCACAAGAACACGACGATTCCGACCAAGTTCTCGCAAGTGTTCTCGACCGCCGACGACAACCAGCCTGCCGTGACCATCAAGGTCTATCAGGGTGAGCGCGAAATCGCCGCCGGTAACAAGGGTCTGGGCGAATTCAATCTGGAAGGCATCCCGCCGGCATCGCGCGGCACGCCACAGATCGAAGTGACCTTCGACATCGACGCCAACGGCATTCTGCACGTCGGCGCGAAAGACAAGGCCACCGGCAAAGAGAACAAGATCACGATCAAGGCCAACTCCGGCCTGACCGAGGCGGAAATCCAGAAGATGGTGAAGGATGCCGAAGTCAACGCCGAAGAAGACAAGAAAGTGAAAGAGCTGGCCGAATCGCGCAACCAGGCCGACGCGCTGGTGCACTCGACCCGCAAGTCGCTGACCGAATACGGCGACAAGCTGGAAGCGGGCGAGAAAGAGAAGATCGAAGCGGCGATCACCGAACTGGAGGCATCGATCAAGTCGGGCGACAAGGCCGACATCGACGCCAAGGTCGCTTCGCTGTCGACCGCCTCGCAGAAGCTGGGCGAGAAGATGTACGCCGACATGCAGGCGCAGCAGGCTGCGGCCGGCGGTGGCGAAGGCGGCCAGGGTGCTTCGGGCGCCGGCGCGGAACAGGCCAAGCCGCAGGACGACGTGGTCGACGCCGACTTCAAAGAAGTCAAAGACAGCAAGTAATTTGTCCGCAAGAGCGCCGCTTCCCCTACGAAGCGGCGAGCGCCGAGCCGAGCGGCCGTGTAAGCGGTGCCGGCTCGGCTTTTTAGCGTATTCAGCACACAGTATAAATACAGCAAGGTCCCGACAAAATGGCAAAGCGTGATTTCTACGAGACACTTGGTGTCGCAAAAAACGCGTCGGAAGACGAGATCAAGAAGTCCTATCGCAAACTGGCGATGAAATACCATCCGGACCGCAATCCGGATAGCAAAGAGTCGGAAGAAAAATTCAAGGAAGTCAAAGAAGCCTACGAGATGCTGACCAATCCGGAAAAGCGCGAGGCGTATGACCGCTACGGTCACGCCGGCGTCGATCCGAACATGGGCGGCGGTGGCGGCTTTGGCGGCGGCGCCGGTGGTTTCGGCGACGCCTTCGGCGACATCTTCGGCGACATCTTCGGTGGTGGTGGCCGCGGCCGCAGCGCCGGCCCGCAGGTTTATCGCGGCGCCGATCTGCGCTACAACCTGGAGATCACGCTGGAACAGGCGGCCCACGGCTTCGACACGACCATCCGCGTGCCGTCGTGGGACAAGTGCGACACCTGCCACGGTTCCGGCGCCAAGCCCGGCACCTCGCCGGTCACCTGCACCACGTGCGCGGGCCACGGCCAGGTGCGCATGCAGCAGGGCTTCTTCAGCATCCAGCAGACCTGCCCGAAATGCCACGGCACCGGCAAGATCATCCCCGAGCCATGCGCCGCGTGCGCGGGCCAGGGGCGCATCAAGCGTAACAAGACGCTGGAAGTGAAGATCCCGGTCGGTATCGACAACGGCATGCGCATCCGCTCGTCCGGCAATGGCGAACCGGGGACCAACGGCGGACCGTCGGGCGATTTGTATGTGGAGATCCACATCAAGCCGCACACGGTATTCCAGCGCGAAGGCGACGACCTGCATTGCGAGATGCCGATCTCCTTCGCCAAGGCGGCGTTGGGCGGCGAAATCGAAGTGCCGACGCTCTCTGGTAAAGTATCGTTCACGATCCCCGAGGGCACCCAGTCGGGCAAGACCTTCCGCCTCAAGGGCAAGGGCATCAAGGGCGTGCGTTCCGGCTTCGCGGGCGATTTGTTCTGCCACGTGGCGGTCGAGACCCCGGTCAAGCTGACCGAGAAGCAGAAGGACATGCTGCGCGACTTCGAGAAGCTGACCACCGAGGGCGGCTCCAAGCACAGCCCGCAAAGCAAAACCTGGCGCGACAAGGTCAAGGACTTTTTTGAGTAACTTGTCTGTGTAACTGCGACGTCACGCAGGACCGGTAATATCGGACCGCCGCGCAGCCCACTTCGGGCGGCACGGCGGTCTTCTTATGTAAAAGAGGAGCATTCATGAGCGATCAAGACATCAGCAATTCCCCATTGAGCGGCCTGTTGGAAAACAACCGCAAGTGGGCCGAATCGGAAGTGGAACGCGATCCGGATTTCTTCAACCGGCTCGC
This sequence comes from Duganella sp., assembly GCA_035565375.1. Lineage (GTDB taxonomy): Bacteria > Pseudomonadota > Gammaproteobacteria > Burkholderiales > Burkholderiaceae_D > Rugamonas. The sequence continues at coordinate 5,725 of DATMSN010000447.1, forward strand.
CACGCAGGCGGCGCCGGAATATCTGTGGATCGGTTGTTCGGATAGCCGGGTGCCGGCGAACGAGCTGCTGGGCCTTGCGCCGGGCGACGTTTTCGTCCACCGCAACATCGCCAACGTGGTGGTGCATTCGGATTTGAACGCGCTGTCGGTGCTGCAGTTCGCGATCGACGTGCTGAAGGTGAAGCATGTGATCATCGTCGGCCACTACGGCTGCAAGGGCGTGCACGCGGCGATGACGGGCCAGCGTTTCGGCCTGGTCGACAACTGGCTACGCCACGTGCAGGACGTCAACCAGAAGCACGGGCGCTATATGGGCGATGTGTTGCCGAGCAAGCAGCGGTCGGACCGCTTGGTGGAGCTCAATGTGGTGGAGCAGGTGTCCAACGTCTGCCAGACCACGATTTTGCAGGATGCGTGGGATCGCGGCCAGGACGTCACCGTGCATGGCTGGGTCTATGGTATCGAGGACGGTAAGCTGCACGACTTGGGCATGACCGTCACCGCCGCGCATGAGCTGGCGCCGCGTTCGGCTGTCAGGTTGGGCAAGTATGAGGATCAGTTGAGCTGATCCTGACAGTTAGCGACAACGCCTCGGTTAGGCGTTGTCGCTTTGGGTTACCGTGCTGCGGATGCCGCGGACTTCTCAAGTTCAGCGATGGCGTTGTTCCTGGCTTCGGTACTATCGCTGCGTAGTTCACTGATCAATCTGCTGTAATTTTGTTTTTCCTCGTCAGTAGACCGAGGAAAACCTAGAGCGTAGAGCAAGCTGTCACTTGCGCTTGCCACAGCGTCTTCGCTCGCATCGACCAAGACAACTTCTTTAAAAAATTTGATTGTGGCATCGTTGGTAGGTGTATTGCTAAGCGCCCACACTACTTGCTGCTTTAATGAATCGTTGTTTTTCGTCTTCATCCAACCCGCAAAAACGTCGTAGCTGTAGCCGTCAGCTTTTTCACTGCCGGTCATTGCGTGTTGCTTCTTGAATTTTCAAAGGCAAAAGTCATCGCTGGCCCCATCGCTCAGACAATCGATTTATTTCGTTGAGCGCTTGCTCAATCCTAAGCAAGTCATTTGATTTCCCATCTAAACGCTTTTTTTGAACATTGCAAAGTTGTTAGGATAATTTTGGTATGAGGTTATTAGATATGACGTTTGCTGAAAAATAGAGGTTGAAGGTGAATTAACCGTGGGTTGCTGTGATTAGGCTGGAAATTAAAGTGCATCCGCAAGCACATTTGTGACCGTGGAGTGCGACCATTCGGCCGCTAATTAAAAAAGTGACAGCGCCTTCCATGATAATATTAATTCCATGCCCCGGCTTTGGACAGTTAACCTTATCCCCCACACGGGCGATGCCGATACCTCCAATGGTGTGGGTTTGAGAGGCGGTGATAACAGTGCCGCCATGTGAAGTGGGATCTCCCAAACGGACAATTGGAAGTGCCATAATTGCTCCTG